>JBCCCJ010000553.1:0-4809 GCA_039033615.1 Bacteroidota bacterium | reverse complement strand
GGCAGCAACGCTGGCTTTGATCCGGTGGCAATGATGGTTTTGTCAGTCTTGATTTCTTCACTGGAACCATCGTCTTTGCTCACCTTGATGGTGTGTTTGTCCACGAAAGACCCATGCCCGGTGAATACCTGAATCTTGTTTTTGTTCATCAGGAATTGTACCCCACTGGTGGTTTGATCTACCACGCCTTTCTTCCGGCTGACCATTTGTGGCCAATCGACCTTCAGCCCAGTTACCTTGATACCATGTTCTGCAAATTGATGTTTGGCCTGGAAATAATGCTCAGAAGAGTCAAGCAACGCTTTGGAAGGAATACATCCCACGTTGAGGCAGGTTCCTCCTAAGGTGGAATAGCGCTCAATGATGGCAACGTTCATTCCCAATTGCGCGGCGCGAATGGCTGCTACATATCCTCCGGGTCCGGAACCAATAACTGTCAGATCAAACGTTTTGCTGGACATAGGCAATGTTGAGTGGTATTTTTTCTTCCCCAAAATTACCCTTCTTGGCTTGGATTGCCAAAGTTTTCCCCAGCAAGTACTAGAGATTTGTCTTAGCTATTTTACCGCCACATGGTCAAGCCTTTCGGTCCGGGGGCATTATAACTTTCTGCCAGATACTCAGCATAGGCTTGCCAGTAATTTTTTTGAACGTATCCTTCATCAATGCCTCCGATGTAGTGAAACATCCAACCCAGCGCTCCGAGGCTGAATAAGTGCCCAATTTCATGGCGCAGCAAATGTTCCCAACCAGGATTGATGAAAATAAAATTGCCCATATTCAGTCCAGAAAAGCCCATCAATGGTCGAATCAAGCCACCAAAAATGGTCCAGCTCCCGGAAGAAAGGTCCACGTACAAGCGGATTCTGAGGGGTCGAAGCGTCGGGGACAGATAGCCCAAGGGGGCGAACATCAGATTCACCGCAAAAATCAAGGAGCCCGGCACATTCACCAGCCAAGACATGGGCAGGAAATAATTGATCCAGCCCAGCAAGCCGTGATACCAAACATTGCGAGAGACAAAGAGAAAAGCAGAAGCAAATACGATTCCGCCCAGGAAGGTACTGACGCCAAACCAACCAGTGATTTGATACAAGATCCAGGCATTGAGCCCAGCATTGATTCCGACCATCGCCCCTCTATATCCTTCTCGAAAGGAATTCCGCTTGGTCGTACTCGCTGCGTAGTATAACAGGCTTACTACCAACATGGCCGCAACCATACCGAGAATCCACCCGACAATTCCGAGGGATTGTACAAACCACGCGAACAAAGAAACAAATGGTAAAGAGAGAAAGGCGCCGAACGGGCTGGCTAAAGAAAGCAAATACTTAGAAAGCATACACAGTAATCCCCAGGAAAAGGGGGCAAAAATGAAACCACAAAAAGAGGTAGGTAGCAAAGCGGCTCAGGAAATGCGTTCCCCATATTGACGATCATAGTAATCCTGATACGCACCTGTTTGAACGCGTTCAATCCAGGCTTGGTTGTCCAAGTACCAATCTACCGTCAAGGAAAGTCCTTGTTCGAAGGTCAAACTAGGCTTCCAATCCAGTTGTTTTCCGATCTTCCCGGCATCAATGGCGTAGCGCATATCGTGACCGGGACGATCTTTGACAAAGGTGATCAGCTTTTCCGCATTTCCAGCCTCTCTGCCTAATTTTTCGTCCATTTGCTTACACAACAGTCGAATCAGGTCGATGTTTGTCCATTCGTTGTGGCCTCCGATGTTGTAGGTTTCTCCATTGGTGCCTTCATGGAAAATCAAGTCGATCGCTTCGCAATGATCCTTCACCCACAACCAATCTCGAATATTCTCTCCTTTTCCATACACCGGCAGGGGCTTCTGATTGACGATATTGGAAATGAAAAGCGGAATCAACTTCTCTGGAAACTGATAGGGTCCATAATTATTGGAGCAATTGCTCATCACAAAAGGGAGCTGATAGGTATTCCCATAGGCGCGTACAAAGTGGTCCGAACTGGCCTTGGAAGCAGAATAGGGGCTTTGCGGATCGTAGGGGGTACTTTCTAGGAAAAAGCCTTCTTCTCCCAAAGACCCATATACTTCATCGGTGGACACGTGGTAGAAGCGAACGCCGTCTCGGCCTTCCCAAGCATTTTTGGCGGTATTCAGGAGGGTAACTGTGCCCATAACGTTGGTTTGGACGAATTCCAGGGGATTCAAGATGCTACGATCTACATGACTTTCCGCTGCTAGATGAATGACGCCATCTATCTCATAGGTAGAAAAGGTCTGTTGAAGCAATTCCGCATCACAAATATCCCCCTTCACGAAGGTGTAATTCGGTGCATTCTCTACCTCCGAAAGATTTTCCAGGTTCCCAGCATAGGTCAACTTATCAAAATTGACAATGTGATAATCAGGGTACTTATTGACGAGGTGATGAACAAGATGAGAGCCAATGAAGCCAGCTCCTCCGGTAATCAGCAATTTCTTTTTCATTCAGAGATTCGATTGTTTCAGCCAAAGGTACAAAGTTGTGTTCCTAAATGCTCCAACAAAAACAGATGGTTCATTACGCCTACCTTATTTCATGGAAAATTCAGATATTTGAAGCTACCGTTGCTCGCTATGAATGTACTCCAAGTCGCCGCCCTACAAATGAATCTTGACTGGCACCTTCCTGCTGCCAATCGAAAACGTGCCGAACGCATGCTCAAGGGACTTTCGGCCAGTCCTGATTTGATTCTACTTCCAGAAATGTTTACCACTGGCTTCACCATGGATGCCGCTCAACATTGGGAAGAGATGGAAGGCGAAACCCAGCAATGGATGCAGAAAATGGCCAATAAGCACCAAGCGCTGGTGGGGGGAAGTCTCATCATCCGGGAAGGACATGATTACTACAATCGGTTCTTGTTTGTGAGTCCAGATGGCTTGTTAGCAGAATATGACAAGCGGCATTTGTTTCGGATGGGGGGCGAACATGAAGCCTATGAAGCAGGTGACAGTTGGGTATGGGTTGAATACAAAGGATGGCGGATTGTTCCGATGGTCTGCTATGACCTGCGATTTCCCGTATGGAGTCGAAACCGTCCCCAGGGAGAGGAACCTTTGGCCTATGATCTCCTGGTATATGTTGCCAATTGGCCCGACAAGCGAGTCCGTCATTGGGAAACCCTGCTTACCGCCCGTGCCATTGAAAATCAGAGCTATACCATCGGCGTCAATCGGGTTGGCAAAGACGGCAATGAAATTCCCTACTCGGGAAGCAGCATGATCCTAGATCCTTTGGGGGATCCGATGGAATACAACAGCGGAGAAGAGGTTCTGTTAGAAGCTAGTCTCGACCCGGAAGCGCTCCAACGCTATCGCCAAGGCTTTCCCATTTGGAAAGACGCAGATGTGTTTGAAGTCTATCCCTGAATTCGACTTTTCTCGCTACCTTTGGGAAGATTTTCCTTCATGAAAGCGATTCTTCGTCGATTGTCCGAGCCATTTCCTGAACCTGGCGGCCTGCGCCAACAACTGATTTCTTTGTTCAGTGCTGGGATATTTGTAGCGGCTTTTCTCTACCTCATTCGACCCTTTGACCTGGGAAGTTACCAGGGGCCTCTCCTCTTAGTATGTCTGGGATTCGGGGCAGTTACCTTCATCTTTGGAGTGTTTTTTGAAGCCGTCTTACAAGTTGGCTTAGGCGTCCGCAAAGACCTTCCCTCTTGGACCCTGGGAAAATGGATGCTCCAAACCACGACCCTCATTCTTTGGGTAGCCTTAGGCAATTACTTATTCCTCATGGCTTTTCTGCAAGGAGGCTGGAGTTGGTATGGCTTCTTCTGGATGCTGGGCAATACGCTATTGGTAGGCATTTTTCCCATTACCATCTCGGGTTTGCTGATTCAAATGCGGGCCATCAAACAACATCAGGCACAAGCGGACGCTTTGGAGCCCAACCTTCAACCGAATGTTCCCAATGTCCACCTCTTGGAATTGCGCAGTGAGCCTGGTACCCAAAGCCTCCAACTTCCTTCGGACGATGTTTGGTACCTGGAAGCCATGCAAAATTACGTCGCCGTTTGGCATCAAGCAGAAACAGAACTCAAGCGGGAATTGCTGCGCAACACCATCAAGCAAATGTCTATCGACTTAGCGGGAAGCGCCCTGCATCGTTGTCATCGTTCCTACCTCGTGAACCTCGATCAGGTGGTCTCGGTCAGTGGCAATGCCCAAGGACTCAAACTTCGCATGGGCCACGCGGAAGGGCCAGAAGTTCCTGTTTCTCGCTCTTATATCTCGCGGATCAAAGCCTTGCTAGGGGCAAGTTGAAATTGCTTCAAAGACTCTCTTGTAGGATCGCCGTTTTTTCCTGGAACGATACAAGTACTGATGTTTGAGGCAGGGCATCCCAATCGGTCTGCATGGACAGTTCTAGTGCTACTCCGCCCTTGTTCGCGTGAGTGATCTTTCCTCCCAATGCTAAGACCAGTTGGATAACGGCTTGGTTGCTCTCTAATACGTCCGCAATTAAGGTATGAATGCCTAAGGAGGGACACAATGCATAGAGCAGCGCCAAAAAATAAGTCCCCAAACCATGCCGCTGATAGGCATCGATCACCGTGATGGCAATTTCTGCCACGCCTGGCCGCTGGGGAAGCTGAATCAAGTGCATGATTCCCACACCAGGAATCTCGGGTCTGCTTGCATGCAGTGCTCCCCAAGAAACGTGCTTCTCCTGATCAATGCTTTCCAACCATCGCGTTAATGCTTTTTCTGGGGGCTTACTTCCAGAGAAGAAGCGCGTGTACAAGGATTGATCGGACAGCATTCCATGGCACGAAGAATTC
>JBCCCJ010000552.1:0-4815 GCA_039033615.1 Bacteroidota bacterium | reverse complement strand
ACAGCAAGCGCCCCGGAAGCGGACTCCTTCGTCATTATGAACTGAGTCGATTAGGGGAAGAGGAAGGAGATTTGGGATTGTCCTACCAAATCGAGGTTTCAGGGCGTGAAGCCCCTTACCAATTGGACCTCGACTCTTTACTTCTGAATATCTATGATACTGGGGTAGGAGTACTGACCTTTTTTCTAGGAAATCGCAGAGCAGATCAAGCTAGCCCCCAAGATATCCTTAATATCAACCAGTTTGGACGAAGAACAGCTCCTCCTTTTTTCTCCATTCCAGGAGAGAAGGTAGGGAAACAATTCGATATGGGAGGAGAGCTGTACCATTATTGTGCTCAGTTAGATCAAACTCAGAAGTTGGAACTTGCTTTCCAGATTTCTATCGCTGGTGATGGGATACATCCTGTCCGGGAGCGGTTTACCGCTTACATTTACCCAAAAAACTTTGCCCGAGGTCCATTTCTCCTACCCAAATTTTTGAGCTGCTGGTTCCCCTCAGGCGAAATTTGCACCCAGGAATCGGTGTATTCAGGTGAGTCCCAAAAAGCTCCTATTCTTCTCAAACCCGTCCTGGACGACCGCATGTTTGTGGCTTGTTGGTACGGGGGAATGGAAAAAGTGAAAGAGGCTTGGAAAACAGAACAACAAACTCGGGCTTGGAAAAAGGGACATCCAACTGGCTGGAAACCACCTGCTGAACCAGGTTTCAAGGACTTGGGCTCTTTCACGGGGAAGTTCTGGTACCGATTTGTGTTTGTGGATGGAAAAACACCAAGTATCTTCAACTATCAACAAGCATCTCAATTCATAGAAGACCACACCTATCATCGCTGGACTCCTTATACGTTTTTAGGGATTTCTCGCTATTCCCTGGTTTGCTTAACTAGTTCCTTAGCAGGACTTCGACTTCCTGGGGTGGATGCTGCCTTCCTTCCCCAGCACCTCGAATCCATCTACTACAAACTTTTTGAACTCAGCATCATTCAGCGCGCAACCGTACTTCGATTTGCCGATGAAGTAACCCATCTTTCTCATTTTTCTAGGGAAGAAAATGCAGAAAGTGAATATCTCCGGCTATCTGGGCAGGTTCAGAACCTCTACGAAAACTACATCCGCTTTGTCAATAAGATCTACTTCCGGGAAGTAACTGCCCAGGAACAAGGGATCGAAATGTATCAAATGCTACAGGGACACATGCGGATTGAAAAACAGGTGGAAGATCTGGATCAGGAGATTGATGAATTACATCGGTATGTCAAGATGCTGGAAGAAGAATTAACCACCAAACGAGCGGACCGGACCAACAAACAATTGAATGCTCTGACTTTTCTCGGAGGACTGTTTTTGGTCCCTTCCTTTATTTTAGGACTGTATCAAAATCCCGTTTACGCCAGTATAGACAACCCTTTGATCTGGGTTATACTGATCTTATCGCTCTTAGTTTTGGGTATCAGTAGTCTGGTAGCTCTTGGCTGGGGCGGACAAAAAGAAAACCCGACTTCCAGAATCGTAGCTACAATTATTGCAGTAATCGTTGGCCTACTGCTGTTGATTATGCCGCTAAAAGTCGTTCAGGAAAGGCTATTTACCGCTGGTGCTACCTCCACCAGGTTTCAACTGCCTTTTAGCCCATCCATTGAATCTAACATGGACTTAGCCCACTTGTGATTAGATGCCTCCTATCTAGTTCATGGTACCTCCTACATTTTTTATTTTTGAATCCCTCACCCCACAACTTCCCCCTCCTATGAGTAAACACCCATTCAAAAGCACCATTCCGCTCCTCCAGCACACCCCGATGATTCACTTTCAGGCGAATCAGCAGGGGTCGACGTTGCGCGGGACGGATCTGAAGCCTAAGATTGACGCCTTCATTTGGCGGAAATTGAAGCATCGCGCCCCTGAGTTATTTCAGCAGTACGCTGAACTCATCACGGAGCAGCATTTCCCCAAGCCCTCTTCCAGCAAGCAAACCGCTACAGCCTACCGCATCCACCTTGCCGCTGACCCTGTGGCCTATTATGTCCCGACGGCATATATGAAGAATGATCAAAAATCGGAGCCTCAGCGCCAAATGAAGCAGTACTTGGGAGCGCAACTCGGCAATCGTCCCCTGGACGTTTTGGGTGGGACTCCCTACTTCGCCAACGTAGATAAGATCAGCAAAGGGAAATGGTCGGAAGTGCGACTCGCAGTTCAGTACCAAAACGTGCGGGTAGAAGTATTTTCGCCCATTCCCAAGGTGAAAGAACTGGTAGCTGCAGTCCTTCCCTTTGTCCTGGCCGAACACAATTTTGGCACCCGTAGCAGCAAGGGCTTTGGGCACTTTTCGGTGGGAGGCAGTGATCTTCCTGCCCATTTGGGTAAGCTGACCCCTTATCGTTTCCGGGTAAAGGTCGAAAATGTCCCAGAAGCGGTAGCCTTAGAACGGCTGTTTGAGAAAATTGATCTCTTGTACAAAAGCCTGCGCAGCGGTATCAACATGAGCTTTCGGCGTAATGGACTCTACTTCAAGTCTCTGATCTTCAAATATTTTTACGATCGGGGGATACAGTGGGACAAAAAATCCATCAAGCAGCATTTCTACTTGCGGGACCTCGAAAAGCAAGAGGGTTCACATCAGCGAAAAGAAGAAAGTCCCCTGCATTTTTCCAGTTCTCAAGAGCATCTGGTACGGGACTTATTAGGGCTAGCTTCTTCTCAGGACTGGCTCAAGCCCTACAATGATACCTTGACCAAAGCCAGTCAGCCTGATGAGAAGACCATCGAACGATTTGCTTCTCCCATTTGGTTCAAGCCAGTACGCAGCCGAGATCGAAAATTCTTTGAAGTGTATGTAGGCGCCAACTCTGTCCCCGGTCAATTGCTGCACCAGGGATTTGCCATCAGTAGCAAAAATAAGCGCATTCGACCGCTGACCCTGACCACTCCAGACGAATTTGACGTGCATGACTTTCTCCAGTTTGCCTTCGAAGAGGTAGAGTTGGCAGAACATGTGGACGGCCGCTTCCACAACAGTCGGGAATATCGGGACCTCGCCTATATGTATGATTCCATCCGCAGAAACCAATAACCCCTATCTTCATGACCCATTACTACGGCCTGACGTTGGGGCCGATCTACGACACCCTCTCCAAAGTACGCGCCACCCGAGAATTGTGGGGGGCGAGCTATCTATTCTCAGACCTGATGCGGCGGATCCTGGAAGCCATCGCCAAGACAGACGGGATCAAGATCTTGCTGCCCGCAATGGATGAACAGGATGCCCGCAAGAAAACGGGCGTAGGCATCTACCCCGACCGCATGATTGCCCAAGGCTCAAATGCCGATGGGGAGAAAATCCAACAAGCCATTCAAGCCGCAATTTCAAAACTTGGCACTTCCATAGCCAAAGACTTGAAAGAGTCGGAAGCGTCTGTCATTTCTTTTCTCCAAGCGTATCTGCAAACCTATCTGGTGCGCATGCCCGTGGCCGACATTCTAGGCAATCCGGTGGACGCAATCAATGAGTTGTTGGATGCCGCCGAGTTGCGTCCTACTTTTCAGCAGAAAGAAACCGACTCTTTCCTGGCGGATTATTTGGATAACATCAACCAAAGCAACCTAAAACAGGAAGCTTTTGCGACTTCTCGCAGGACTTCGGTTCCTTCCCTCATCGAAATTAGCACAACAGAACTTGGTACAAAGGTGGTTCCAGAAGCCTGTCAAACGCAGTACGAGGCTGAAGTTCAGGACTGGTTTAACCAGCAACAACACTTGCTCCGCCAGAAGCGGGAGGCCAAGAAAAGTGGTTCAGAGACACAGATGAAGGCCTACAGAAATCAACGAAAGCAGCGCAAAGAGCTACTAGAGCGGTTTCAAAAGAATGACACCATCCAACCCCATTTGAAAGACTACCACAAATACATCGCGGTGGTCTATGCGGATGGAGACAACATCGGAGCAACTCTCGGGGAGCTGGAGAATTCAGCCGAAGACTATCAGGAATTCTCCCAACAACTCCTCGATTTTGGGATAGCGGCTTCTGAAAGCATCCAGGAATTTGGTGGGCTACCCGTTTATGTAGGGGGGGATGATCTGCTCTTTTTTGCTCCCTTGAAAAATGGCACCAAGACCCTCTTCCATTTGGCTCAGGAGCTAGACGAATTGTTCAAAGCCAAGGTGCAGGCTACCCACGACACCAAGAAGCCTTCTCTCTCCTTTGGGGTTTGCCTGAGCTACCACAAATTTCCGATGTACGAAGCTTTGGGAAAAGCCAGCGAGCTTTTATTCAAGCAAGCCAAGCGATTTCCCTGGAAGGAGGTAGCCTTAGATGACCCGGAAAAAAATCACAGTCCCAAAAATATGTTGGCCTTTCAACTGCTGAAACATTCAGGTCAGGAACTCGGACAGGCCGTCCGACTGACTCCTGCTCTGGATGCAGATGGCAAGCCAATGGCCCATTTGTATCAGATTTTTCTCGATATGCTAGATCGGCAAGAACAGGCTTCTGAGGAGGGAGAAAAGCAGCGGCAACTCCTCTCCTCCGTCGCCTATGTGATCAAGAAACACGAAGTTTTGCTGGATCAGGTTGGAGGGGACAGCAGTAGGCTGAGCAACTTCTTTGCCCAGCAATTCAACGAAAGTGTCCACCAGCAAAAAGAGGTGAAAGAATACCTGGAATTGGCTCAGCAACTCGTCTTGGCGGCCTATCAGAATACAAACAAGTACTTTAAGAATGCCCCTCCCTCAGACCTAACGCTACAAGTGGACTCAGCTGGCGAATACGCCCGGCAGACGTGATGCCTGAAACGCCTTACCATGGCGATGTGTT
>JBCCCJ010000551.1:0-4815 GCA_039033615.1 Bacteroidota bacterium | reverse complement strand
TTTTTTATTCCCATTTTTATTTTTACAACTTCTGTTTTTGCCCAAAGTCCTCCTCCAATTATTCAGCCTGACTTTCACGAAAAATTTCCCACGACTCCAGAATTGAACCTGATCGTAGATGGATCAGAGGGAGAAGTCCGAGATTTCTGGGAAGAGTATATAGAGACCCATTATGACGTCAAAGTCAAAGGAAATGGCTGGTTATCTTCTGCTTCTTCGACCATGATCGCCAAGGAGGTAACCCTGACCGACGAGGGACCGAAAGAGCTGCATGCCGAGGTCGAGGATAATGGAACTTCCACGGTATTGACCATGTATCAGCCTTCCCTCCAGAAAATATATGACAATGAGTTTGCCATATATCAGTTCAATCATCAAGGATGGGATTTGTTGGAAGATTTCTCTCAAGCCTTTCAAATCCACGAACAACATGCTACCGTAGATTCACTCAATCAAAGAGTAGCGGAATTGACGGAGCGTAAACAAGATGTGTTGGAAGAGCAGCAAGAGATGCGCGAAACCATGTCTGATTTGCAAACCCAAATGGCTGAACTCAACATGCGCCAAGAGGAATTGAGAAATGAGTTGGCAGAAGGAGCAGAATGGCTGGAAGCTACCGAAACCATGCTGAAGAAGAGCCAGAATCGGATGAATATAGCTGAGAGCAAGTTGCTTAGCATTTCCCGCTAATTCCCCCTCCTCTTTGTTATTCTTTTTCGCTTCCTCACCATGAAATATTTCGCAATTATGCTATTTATCTTGATCGGTTTAGCCATCCTTGGCTT
This sequence comes from Bacteroidota bacterium, assembly GCA_039033615.1. GTDB lineage: Bacteria > Bacteroidota > Bacteroidia > J057 > J057 > JBCCCJ01. The sequence goes on along the minus strand of JBCCCJ010000551.1, from coordinate 4,030 downwards.
CGCAGCTTTTGTATCTGTCTCTATCCAATCCGAACCCAACAACGACGCTTCTGTGGTGTTGGATAACATGGAGAACTTGATCGAAATGGTTGAAGGATCTACGGAACAAGAGTTGGCAAACCAGATGACTGCCTACGAACAACAGTATCAAAATCTCGCAGCCAAGATTTCTTCACACCCTATCGATACGCTGACGATCAATCGAAAACAACAACTAGATCGACGTTTTGAATCTGCAAGAGTGACCTTCCGATTGAAGGAACGGCGTTGGATACATACCCTCGATGAAACTGAGCGGTGGATGGGACGTCTCGAAGATTCCACTGTCAGGGAATTGGGAGAGAATTGGGATTCCATCGAAGCGCGATTCCAAGAAACCCAGACTCAAATCGAATCCAACTGGGATTCTATGAATGATTCCCAACAAGATACCTGGCAAGACCTCCGTCGAAGATACGATGCCATAGAGGAAAAACTGCCTGAACCAGAATTGGCTCACGCGTAGTCTTTTTTCTATCATGAAGACACCTCCTCCTGTTCCCAATGAGAACAGGAGGTTTTTTTGTTGAAATCTGCAAGGAGGATCGAAGGCTTAGGGGAATCAAGAGATTTATTGTATAATCATTGAACAAAGGAACACATGCGGAATCCCTTTCGATGGAAACTTTCTTTTCCTTTCACAGCTATCAATCACCATCTATGTTTCGCTTTTCCGTCTTGTTTGCCTTGGCCATTTCGTGGTCAATCACTCTCTTTGCTCAATTAGGCACTCCTTCTCATTTCATTCGGGTAGATCAATTTGGCTACCTTCCCAATTCTTCGAAGGTGGCCGTATTGGCTGACCCACAAGTAGGGTTTGATGCCGCTGATAGTTTTTCACCCGGCACTACCTACGAAGTTCGCCGCATGGCCGACGATGCGGTTGTCCTGACTACTACGCCTCAAGCCTGGAATGGGGGGGCTACTCATCAGCAATCCGGCGACAAAGGTTGGTGGGTAGATTTTTCTGCTCTCACCACTCCCGGTAGCTACTATTTGTACGATGTAGACAATCAGGTCCGCTCCTTTGAATTTGAAATCGGGGCTGATGTCTATGAAGAAGTTCTCAAAGTAGCGGTTCGAACCTACTATTACCAGCGGGTGAATGAGGATCGCCAGCCGCCCTATGTAGAAAGCAAGTGGTCGGATGGCCCCGCTTATGATGGAGCAGGCCAGGATCGCGAGGCCCGTAGTCGTTGGGCAAAAAATGATGCCAGCACCGCCAAAGATGTGCACGGTGGTTGGATGGATGCCGGCGATCCCAATAAGTACACGACCTTTGCAGAAGGCTGTTTGATGGATTTGCTGGGGGCCTATCAAATGAATCCTGCAGTTTTTACAGACGATTATGAGATTCCTGAATCAGGCAACGGCATTCCTGATTTGGTAGATGAAGTCATCTTTGAATTGGAGTGGTTGATGCGAATGCAGGATGCCACCGGAACCAACGGCCTCTTACTCAAAGTAGGCGTGGACAATTACAACGGGGTGAGTCCCTATTCCTTGGACACGCGTCCTCGTTATTACGTGCCAGAATGTACCTCTGCTACCTTGACGGGAAGTGGCGTATTTGCCATGGCGGCTTGGGTCCTCAAAGATCTGCCTGAATTGGCGGGCTTGGTAGCGGATTTGGAGCAACGGGCGATTTTGGCGTGGGAAAGGGGCCGAAGCCAAACTCAGGACTTCACTACCTATGAGTTGGATTGTGATGATGGAGACATCACCTCTGGAGACGCGGATCGCACCGCACAGGATCAATTGGAAAGTGCGTTTATCGGTGCGGCCTACCTATTTGCACTGACCGATAGCCAGGTATATCAGACTTTCCTGGATGCCCAATACGCGAACGTTCGTCCTTACAGTGAAAACTGGTGGGGGCCCTACCGAAGCCAAGTGGTGAAAGCACTATTGACCTACGCGACCTTGCCTCAGGCTACTTCTTCGGTCGCCAATGACATCCGCAACCAAAAGGGCAGCATGGATTATCTCTATTCCATTGATGACAAGAACCAGGAAAAAGACCTATACCGTGCTTTCCTGGAAGATTGGGCCTTTCACTGGGGGAGCAGCAATGTGCGTGCGACTGCGGGTAACATGAATCTGTACAACCTGTTTTACGGGATCAATTCTGACCGCCACGATCAATACCGGGAGGTCGCAATGGAGTACCTGCATTATTTTCATGGGGTGAATGCGCTGAACATCGTGATGCTGAGCAATATGTACCAGCATGGCGCGGAAAACTCCATCAATGAAATCTATCATGGGTGGTTTGACAATGGGACCGAGTGGGACAATGCCTTGACTTCTCCCAAAGGACCTGCTCCCGGCTATGTGGTAGGTGGACCGAACGCGAGTTTCTCTGTTTCTACCATCTCGCCCCCTGCCAATCAACCTCCCCATAAAGCCTACAAAGACTGGAATACTGGTTGGCCGGAGAATTCCTGGGAGCTCAGCGAACCTGCGATCTACTACCAGGCGGCCTATATCGCTTTGCTCAGTTCTTTGATGGAACCAACAGAAGATACGGTTGCCAACAGCCTATTCTCGCCCGTCCAATCCCTTCCGATCAACGTATGGCCGCAACCTGCTAAGACGGAGATTCAGGTAGAACTTCCCGCAAATGTCCGGGGAGAGGTACAAGTACAATGGATGGATCTGATGGGGCGCCAAGTTGCGACGACACAGACCCATCGAGTCGAGGCGGGGCAAGTGGTGGTTGTACCAACGCCTCCCGTGTCTGATGGCGTATATGCCCTTCGAATTCGGCAGGGCGATCGCTGGTGGGGCAGCAAGGTCCAACTCCAAAAGTAACTCCAAGTCAGGACCGGAGGTAATGCTGCCATCGGTCCTGACCAACTTGAGAGACAATCGGTTGAGGGATTTCCTGATGCGAGAAGGTAGGGGCAGGCAAACCCGGAACCACGGGGGTTTCGCTCACAAATTGGTGGATCTCATCCCAGGCTTGCTGGTGGATCATTTGCTGGTGAAGATGCGGGCCGCCTTCTACCAGAATGCTACAAATGCCTAGTTCCTGATACATTTCTTTGAAAATGGCCGACCAATTCTCCCATTGACTAGGCTGCCAAAAGCGAACTCGATCTACAAGTTCGGGGCGCTCTTCCCCCAAGACGATCGTTTGGACGCTTCCATCAAATAGGTGTAGATCAGCGGAGAGCGTCCCAGACCGATCAAGCACGATTCGGATGGGAGATTTTCCAACCACCTGCCGCACCGACAAACTAGGGTCGTCAATCGCAGCGGTATTTCTCCCCACCATGATGGCATGATGATTGGCTCTCAGTTGGTGCACTTGTTGATTGGCGCGGGAAGCAGTGATCGCAGTACGAGTCGGACTGCCGTGCTGATCTAGGCCCGCGACCATGCCATTCAGAGATTCGGCCCATTTTAGGCTAATGAGCGGTCTTTTTTCTTGCTGATTTAGGAAAAAAGCCCGATTGACGGACTGAAATGGGGTAGGATCTGGCGCTAGCAATACCTCTACTCCCTGATTTCGCATGATGGCAATTCCGTTCCCTGAGACCTTAGGATTGGGATCTAAGCACCCAATGACCACTCTGGGTATGTTGTGTCTGACAATGGCGAGAGAACAGGGAGGCGTTTTTCCGTAATGACTACAGGGTTCCAAGCTCACATACATGGTCGCTTTGGAAAACAGGGCCGGAGTCTTGACGGACTGGATGGCAAAGATCTCAGCGTGAGCTTCTCCTGATTGCTTATGGTAGCCTTCGCCAATGATTTGGTCATCAACCACGATCACAGCCCCAACCTGAGGATTTGGGAACACTGCGGTAGTGCCCAATTGTGCCAATTGGAGGCAGCGTTGGAGCAGTTTGCGGCGCAGCTACCCCAAGTCCTCGCCGCGCCAGGACATCGACCAAAGGAAAAGGAGTTTCGCCTCGTGAAGAAGGGGGAGAGTTATCAGTGGAAGCTTTTCGAGAAGTGAATTTGCTGTGAGATAAACCATTCG
>JBCCCJ010000550.1:0-4817 GCA_039033615.1 Bacteroidota bacterium | reverse complement strand
TTTTTTGAATGGACAATTCCCCGACACCACGCCGGGGGTAGCTACGGGCAACTATACCACTGAAGATGCCTTCCCAAACCTGACCTTTGACCAGCCCATTTTCCTTTGCCAGGAACCAGGGAGCAATCGTCTATTTGTCGGGGAAAAAAAAGGGGTGATCGTAGCCTTCGATCACGATCCCAATGCCAACACCAAAACCCAAGTCATCAACCTTCAGGCGGCCATCAACAGTGGAGGGGAAAGTGGGTTGCAAAGTTTTGCCTTTCACCCCCAATACCCAGACAGCAACTACCTCTACGTTTTCTATCAGACCAGTAATAGCCTCCACAGCCGAGTCTCTCGCTTTACCATCAATCCTACCACTGATGTGGCCACCAATGGCTCAGAGATGATTTTGATCAACCAAAAAGATCCTCAGCAAAACCACAATGGCGGTTCTATCTTTTTTGACAAAGAGGGCTACCTATACGTCAGTTTTGGCGATGGAGGTGGACAAAACAACCCACATGGACATGGGCAGTCGCTCACCAATGAATTGCTTGGGGGAGTGTTGCGCATAGATGTGGATCGGGATCCTACTCGTAGCCACCCGATTTTGCGGCAACCAGGAACCGGCTCAAGCTACACTCAGAATTACTTCATCCCTGATGACAACCCCTGGCTTGACCCTGCTGGCGGTCTGTTGGAAGAGTTTTTTGCACTTGGTCTTCGCAATCCTTACCGAATGACCTATGACAGCCTCTCCGGTGCCATCATCTTGGGAGACGTCGGTCAGAACGCCCGAGAGGAAGTAGATTGGGTCACCAAAGGAGCCAATTTCGACTGGAGTCATAAAGAAGGTACCATCAATGGGCCGGATGCCGTTCCTGGGAATTACTACGGAACGAGCACTGATCCCATCTACGAATATCAGCACAATGGCGGGCAATCTGCTTCGGTGATTGGTGGGTATGTGTATCGCGGCACGGTTCATCCCGACCTCGTTGGTTCCTACGTGTTTGGGGACTATAACTCCCGCAAAATTTGGAAAATGGAGAATCCTTTGGGCGGTTCTCCGGTGATTACTGAGCTACTCACCCTCACCGCAGGAGGATCTCTGTGTTCATTTGCAGTTGATCAAGCTCAAGAACTGTACATCTTGGAATTCAGCGGCAACGGGAGCATTTTGAGGCTCACCAAACAAAACCCGGGCGCACCTGAACCTCCTGCTTTGCTGTCGCAAGTAGGCGCCTTCACGGATCTCAACAATCTCACGCCAGCCGATTTCATGGTCCCATACTCCATGAATCAGCCGTTCTGGTCAGATGGAGCGATCAAAAGTCGCTGGTTGATTGTCCCCAACAATGGCACACACAATACGGCAAATGAGCAAATCACTTTTGCCAGTGATGGTTCCTGGGATTGGCCAGACGGCACCGTTCTGGTCAAACATTTTGACTATCCCATGGATGAAACCAATCCTTCGGTTACCCGCAAACTGGAAACCCGCTTCATGATCAAACAAGCAGGGGGTGGATTTTATGGGGTAACGTATCGCTGGCGGGATGATCAAAGTGATGCAGATCTGCTTTCAACCCAATACATAGATACCTTGAACATAGCCACCGCTAGTGGCAACCGGACGGTCGAATGGCTGTATCCGAGTCGCGGAGATTGCATGAGTTGCCATAATAGTGACGTCGGAGGCTCCTTAGGCCTGAGAGCTGGGCAACAAAACGGCGACCAACTCTATCCTTCTACCGGGGTAACTGCAAATCAGTTGAAGACGCTGACGCACTTGAATATGTTCATGAATCCACCAGATACCAGCGATCTGAGCACCGAGCCCGTCATTGCTGGTCGGGATGATCTCTCCTTTACCTTGGAAGAAAGAGCCCGTGGCTACCTCGAATCCAATTGTGCTTCTTGTCACTTTGGGACACACGTGCCAGCAGCAAGTTTTGATACCCGCGTCAGTGTAGATCTGTTGGATGCAGGCTTGTTGTATGGAGAAGTATCCAATGACATCGGCGTTCATGATTCTCGGGTATTGGTGCCCGGTGATGCTGAGGCTTCCGTTTTGTACCAAAGAATCTTGCAAGTACATGAAGACTTTGCGATGCCTCCTTTGGCCAAAAACCTCATGGATACCGTAGGCGTGCAGCTCATCGCTGATTGGTTGAATTCTGTTGCGCCCAACGTAGCCGGAGGGGCTGGTTTGACGTACCAACGGATCGACTTTGCCGCTGTGCCGGAAGTCATGAACACCGCAGACGGCCCGCTTACCTTGAATGCGACCGCTACCTCAGGCTTGCCGATTAACTTTCAGTTGGTCAGTGGCCCAGCGACTCTGGCTGGAAATACCCTGACCTTGAACGGAACCCCCGGACGGGTTATCCTTCGTGCCGTGCAGGCTGGAAATGGCACCTTTGAGCCAGCGCCTGAGAAGGAACAGGTCATCCAGGTTTCTCCTCCTGGTGTCTCCGTCGGTACCGGGCTCTTGGGTACGTATTACAACAATGCGAACTTGACCAATCAGGCCTTTACCCAAACCGATGCTGAGATTGACTTCAGTTGGGGCAGTGGTTCGCCCGCCATCTCTATGGCTTATGATTCCTATTCCATCAAGTGGGAAGGAATGATTGAACCCCTGACCTCCGAGACCTACACCTTCTTTGGTCGCAGTGATGATGGCATTCGTTTGTGGATCAACAACCAACTGGTGATTGACAACTGGCAAGATCAAGGCGTCAATGAAGTGAGCGGCACCATCAGCCTCACGGCCTTCACCCAGGTACCCATCCGCGTAGAATTCTACGAAAACAGCGTTTATGCCCAGGCTCGCCTGAGTTGGTCTGCTCCGAGCGTTGACAAAGCGGTGATTCCTAGCTATGCCTTGTATCCGGTTACGGGTCAGGTTCTGCCAGTCGAAGGCTTGCGTTTCACCGCAGTACAGGCAGGCAACCAAGTCCAATTGGACTGGGAAACCCTTCTGGAAGTCAACACTTCCACCTTTGTCATAGAGCGTTCTGCTGATGGACAAAGCTTCGAAGCCATCGGAGAAGTCGCTGCCGCTGGCAATTCCAGCGAGTTGACCACTTATCAACAATGGGATGAAGAACCCCTGGTTGGCCTGAATGCCTACCGGCTGAAGCAAATCGACCTGAATGGCGCTTTCTCCTATTCCGCCCTACAAGAAGTATGGTTCAAGGAGCAGGAAGATTGGCTGAAGGTTCAATTGTTCCCGAATCCTCTGCTGGCTGGCGAACGGCTGCAAATTGTGGTCGAAGCAGATAATGAACAAGTCTTTCAGCTCCAACTCATGGATATGTCTGGCCGGGTCTTGCGGCAAGAAACCCATCGGGGACAAAGAAACTATCACATCCAGATGGACAGAAGTGATCTCGCTGCTGGCCTCTACCTCGTCCGAATCCGCAAAGACAAGCGGGAGGTGATCGAGCGGGTGTTGTTGAATTAGGAAATTGGTGGGTTGGGGAATTGGTGGATTAGAGAAGTGGGAAATTAGGGAAGTAGGGAAGCGGCGAATCAACTAGGTAACGAACCAACCAATCCACTAAGAAACCAATTAACGAACTGCCCGGAGCTCCCTGTTAGGAGCTTCGGGCTTTTGCATTACTCCCTAGCCAACAGATCGCAGGCTCAACATCCAGCGGTTGTCGGTCGGTGCATTCACTCCTCTGGAAATTGAAACACCTGTTTGGCAGGCATCCATTTGACGCCTTCAGCCGCCCAAGGCAATTGTTGTTGGTACTGAGCCATGAGGGCTTCCCACTCGACCACTTTGGGATTGGCATCGTCGAGTTGTTGCTTGCGCTCGAAGCTGAAGGTATCATCCACTTCGATGATCATAAAGAGGCGGTTACCGACGCGGTAGATCTGCATTTCCTGGATTCCGGCCTCCTTCAAACTCTCCAGAATTTCCGGCCACACCCCACCCGGCGCATGATACGCTTCATAGGTTTGGATCAACTCCGGATCATCTTTGAGATCACAGGCAAGGCAGTATCGGCGAGTGATAGACATAACAAGAAAAGATTACGTAGCAGAGGCTTTCAACAAAAGATCTGTGGTTTCATGCGTGATCCCAATTGATCCCTTCCGGCCCAAAAATAAATGAATGCAGGGAGATTCATAAAAACAAAAATGCCCCTCGCTTTCGCTTGGGGCTATTTTTGGCGGAGGAAGAGGGATTCGAACCCATCACGTAAAAACCTCACAATCAAACAGTTACCCATACCCTATTTCAACAGGTCTCCGAATAGGTCTCGCTGTTGATTGGAAGAAATGGACTAATTGTATCACAATCAGGGATTTAGGGTTCATTCCCCTGCCTATCTTCATTGTCTTCAAAGACCACCTAACCCATTCCATTGGGCCGAAAAAGATAGATAAATCCCTGTTTTTCAGGACTGGAAAAATTATTTCGATTTCCTCCTCTTCTCCAACCAAATACTGTGCGCTTGCAGCAAAGCCGTGATCAACAGGAGGAATTGCACCAGCAATTTTACCCAGGTGGTGAAGGTATCTACGCTGGGGAGCATGGCCATGAGTTCGGCTAGGGGAATGCCAGAAAGGGAGGCGAGTAAGCGGAAGTGTTTGATGGGTTCCATGAGGAGAAAGGAGTTGGAAATGGTAGTTGGGAGTAGAAGTCGGAAGTTGTAGGAGATAGGATGCGTAAACCACAACGAGGGACCAAACCAGCGGATGCTGGCTGGCCCCTCGTGCGAAAATCAGCCCGATATGGGTTAAGGCATCACGACGCTACCTGCGTATTGGGTGTCGGAGACCTGCCCGGTGGAGGGATCCTGCCCAAAGAG
>JBCCCJ010000549.1:0-4823 GCA_039033615.1 Bacteroidota bacterium | reverse complement strand
GTTGAGGAACTGCTTTTCCTGATAGTGCTCCATGGTATAAAGACAGGCCGCAGCCAAGTCATCCACGTGCATGAACTCCCGTTTGGGAGAACCATCGCCCCAAATCTCTACCGAAGGCGTATTGGCCTCCTTGGCTTCGTGAAATTTACGGATCAAAGCTGGCAGGACGTGGGAAGTTTTCAGGTCGTAATTGTCATTGGGTCCATACAAATTGGTGGGCATAGCGGAGATGAAATTGCAGCCATACTGATCCCAATACGCCTCGCACAATTTGATGCCTGTGATTTTGGCAATGACATAAGGCTCGTTGGTGGGTTCCAGACTCCCGGTGAGCAGGTAAGCTTCCTGCATGGGTTGAGGGGCGAGTTTGGGATAAATGCAAGAACTCCCCAGAAAGAGCAGTTTTTGGACTCCGTGGACATAGGACTGATGAATGACATTCGTCTCGATCATCAGATTGTCGTAGAGAAATTCCGCCCGGTAGGTATTGTTGGCGATGATGCCTCCTACTTTTGCGGCAGCGAGAAAGACAAAATCGGGTTGTTCCTCGGCAAAAAAGTTGGCTACAGCCGCCTGATTGCGGAGGTCTAGCTCGGAGGAGGTGCGGACAATCAGATGCTGATATCCCTTGCTTTCCAGCGCCCGTACGATGGCGGAGCCGACCATGCCCCGATGACCAGCAATGTAAATCTTAGCGTCTTTCTTCATAAGGCAAACGAGCTTTGACTTCCGCCAAATCGTGAGTAATCATGATTTCTACCAATTCGTCCAGATCCACTTTGGCCTCCCAACCTAGTTGTGCTTTCGCATAGGATGGATCTCCCACCAGCAATTCTACTTCTGCCGGGCGAAAGTACGTTGGATCGACTTCTATGAGCAGTTTCCCACTTTGTGCGTCATAGCCTTTTTCGTCTACCCCTTCTCCTTCCCAGGCGATTTGATACCCCAAATGGGCAGCGGTTTTTTCCACAAATTCCCGGACGGTATACATCTTTCCGGTCGCAATCACAAAATCTTCCGCCTGTTCCTGCTGTAGCATGAGCCACATCGCTTCCACGTATTCTTTGGCATAGCCCCAATCACGTTTGGCATCTAGATTCCCCAACTTGAGGACTTCCCGCATCCCAAGCGATACCTCCGCCAGATTGGTGGTGATTTTTCTGGTGACAAAGGTTTTTCCCCGGCGCTCAGATTCGTGGTTAAAAAGAATGCCGTTGCAGGCATAGAGATCGTAAGATTCCCGGAAGTTTTTGGTGATCCAAAACCCATATAGTTTGGCTACGCCGTACGGACTCCGTGGATAAAAAGGGGTGGTCTCCTTCTGCGGAATTTCCTGGACTTTGCCATACAATTCCGAGGTGGACGCCTGATAGAATTTGGCTTCCGGACACTGATTGATCATCGCATCCAAAATCCGGAGGGTCCCTACAGCATCTACCTGGGCGGTATATTCAGGTACGTCAAAAGATACTTTCACGTGGCTCTGAGCCCCCAGGTTGTAGATCTCATCTGGCTGAATGGCGCGAAGTAACTTATTCAGGTTGGCGCTGTCAGACAAGTCCCCATGGTGCAAGTGGACCTGGGGATGCCCCATCAGATGGTCAATTCGCTGGGTATTGAAATTGCTCGCCCTGCGGATGATGCCATGAATTTCATAGTCTTTTTGGAGCAGGAATTCAGTCAAAAAAGATCCGTCTTGTCCGGTAATTCCTGTAATGAATGCTTTCTTCATGTTGGTTATTTGGGTGGAGCAAAGTACACCTTTCTCTGTTAAAAATAATCGCCTTTGCCGGAATAATTCTTACAGCGAAGCAGGGAAGCGACTCAAAACAAGTGCCAAAAAAAAGAGGCAGACCGGTTAGGCCTGCCCCAATGAATGAATAGACGGAAATTACAAAATCATTCCTGCAGCCACCGTCTCATTGGTGAACTCGTCCACGAGGATCAAGCTACCAGTGGTGCGGTTGCGGGAATAACTGTCATGTAACAAAGGAACGGTGGTGCGAAGCAACACCCGACCGATGTCATTCAGTTTCATATCGGTATCCTCTTCTACCCGGTGCAGGGTGTTGACATCCACTTTGTAGCGAACATCTTTGACGATACAACGCGCATCCCGAGAGGTGTGGCGCAATTTGTACTTGCCACGAGGCTGGAGCGGCTTGTCATTCATCCAGCACATCATTACCTCGATGTCTTGACCAACCGTAGCCTGGTTTTCAGGCTTGACGATCATATCACCGCGGCTGATGTCGATCTCGTCTTCCAGGGTAATGGTTACCGACATGGGCGCAAATGCTTCCTCGATTGGTCCATCATAGGTGTCGATAGACTTGATTTTGGAGGTAAAGCCAGAAGGCAACACCATCACTTCATCCCCAGGCTTGAATACCCCACCAGCAACCCGGCCAGCATATCCACGATAGTCAGGATACTTGTCGGACTGAGGGCGAATCACGTACTGAACGGGGAAACGAGAATCGACAAAGTTCATGTCGTTTCCGACGTGCACGGTTTCGAGGGTGTACAACAAAGGTGCCCCTTCGTACCACGGCATTTTGTCAGACTTGTCTACTACGTTGTCTCCTTTCAATGCACTGATCGGAATGTAGCGGATGTCAGGCACATTCAATTTGGAGGAGAATTGCTTGTACTCAGCTACCACCTTGTCATAGGCTTCTTCCGCATAATCTACCAGGTCCATTTTGTTCACACAAACGACCAAGTGCTTGATCTGCAGGAGAGAAGCGATGAAAGAGTGGCGACGAGTCTGCTCCATCACGCCGTTACGGGCGTCGACCAGAATGATCGCCAAGTTGACGGTAGAAGCACCAGTCACCATGTTTCGGGTGTACTGAATGTGTCCTGGAGTATCCGCCAAGATGAACTTGCGCTCGGGAGTCGCGAAGTAGCGGTAGGCTACGTCGATGGTGATTCCCTGCTCCCGCTCAGCTTTCAACCCATCAGTCAACAAAGCCAAATCCAGGTAGTCATCTCCTCGTTCGTTACTGGTTTTCTCGACGGATTCCAGTTGGTCTTCGAAGATTGACTTGGTATCATAGAGCATCCGGCCAATGAGGGTACTTTTCCCATCATCTACACTACCGGCTGTTGAAAATCTTAATAAATCCATATTTGGAAGGAAAAAAATTGTGTAAAAGGTTGAAAAAGATCCTTAGAAATAGCCTTGACGTTTGCGGTCTTCCATGGCGCTGTCAGAACGCTTGTCATCAGCCCGTCCGCCACGTTCGGTGGTGCGGGTCGCAGCGATTTCGTCGATGATCAACGGAATGGTATCGGCAGCAGATTCTACTGCTCCGGTACAGCTGGCATCGCCGATGGTACGAAAGCGAACCATCTTCTCTTCGAAGGATTCTCCGTCCATCAAGGTGATGTAAGGGGTGTCAGCCAGCAATACGCCACCGCGATTGACCACTTTGCGCTTGTGGGCAAAGTAGAGATTTGGCAACGCCACTTTTTCTTCCATCAAATACATCCAAATGTCCAATTCCGTCCAGTTACTCAATGGGAAAACGCGGAAGTTTTCGCCCTGAGATTTGTAGCCGTTGAACAAGTCCCACAATTCAGGACGCTGGTTTTTGGGTTCCCACTGACCAAATTCATCCCGGTGAGAGAAAAAGCGCTCTTTGGCACGAGCTTTCTCTTCGTCCCGGCGGGCACCGCCCAGACAGCCATCGAATTTGTACTCTTCAATGGCATCTAACAAGGTGATGCTCTGCAGGCCATTCCGACTGGGATTGGGACCCTTTTCTTCCACGGCGCGTCCCTTGTCAATCGACTCCTGTACAGAAGCTACGATCAGACGGGCACCCATGTCAGAAACGAATTTGTCCCGAAACGCGAGGGTTTCGTCGAAGTTGTGGCCAGTGTCCACGTGCATCAAAGGAAAAGGTAATTTGGCCGGATGAAATGCTTTCCGGGCCAACCAAGCAAGGGTGATAGAATCCTTACCACCCGAGAATAATAGGACTGGTCGCTCAAATTGCGCCGCAGTCTCACGGATAATAAAAATGGCTTCGGATTCCAGTTGTTTTAGGTGACTAAGTCTATAGTCCATTCCCGTCTAAAATTAAAAAAGTGAAAAATCAGTGGTAAGTGGAATAATTAAGCTTGTATTCGCGGTAGTAAGGCCTGATACAGTTTCTCGACACTTTCTTCCAAACTCTCTTGATCCGTACGGATTTCCAGGAAAGGGGAAACAGCATCTTCGAATGGCGCATCAATGCCGGTAAAATTCTTGATCTTGCCCTCTCGGGCTTTTTGGTACAACCCCTTTACATCACGAGCTTCGCATACTTCGAGGGGGGCGTTTACATACACTTCCAGGAAATCTTCGTCGCCGATGATCTCTTGTGCCATCCCGCGGATCTCCCGAGTCGGACTGACAAAAGAACACAAGCAAATCACTCCCCCATCCAAAAACAGTTTGGCTGCTTCTGAAATGCGACGAATGTTCTCTTGGCGATCTTCAGCTGAAAAAGTGAGGTTGTTGGAAAGTCCGATCCGAATGTTGTCGCCGTCCAGCAGTTTGGTGAAAAATCCCTCTGCGTGAAGACGCTTTTCGAGGGCTTGGGCAATGGTACTTTTTCCAGAACCAGAAAGCCCAAACATCCAGACAACGGCAGATTTTTGTTTGAGGAGGGATTCTTTGTCGGAACGAGCTAAGATTTTGTCAAAAATGGGTTTAGAAGAAACGAATATTTTGCTAGGGTCAATAAATGAAGCTTACAACACACAAATTAACGACATATTGTTGAGTGCATTGTCAATTTCATTAGCACAGTGGACTGATGATTCAAAAG
>JBCCCJ010000548.1:0-4827 GCA_039033615.1 Bacteroidota bacterium | reverse complement strand
TCGCCTGCCGCGGGCCTCCCTTTTTGAGCGGCCAAAAAGGGAGAAAAAAGCCGCCGAAGCCCCATGCAACGCTCTATGCCGCCCCAGTACCTCGGGCTTCGTGGCCAACCCTCCTGGGTAGTGAATGCTACGCCATGAAGCAAAAAGCGATGTAGCTAGGATAGAATGCCTTTTGGGGGAAGAAATCAACCATCAACTATTGAATATATCTATCATAAAACTCTTCAAAAGCATCCAGCTGGAATTTGTTGGCTTCCTTGGCAATGGCAGCTTCGGGAGAAGCTACTTCGAACCCATGATAGCCTCCTTTGAAAAGTTGAAATTTGACTGGAACGCCCGCCTTTTTCAACGCTTCTATGTAGGCGATGTTTTCATCATGAAAGGGTTCCAAATCTCCCACAAAGCTGATAGTTGGAGGGAAATCCCGATAGTCCTCGTTCAAAGCCGGAGAAGCATAGGCCGGTACTTGTCCTTGAATGTTTCGAAGGTATAGATTCCAGGCAAAGGCATTGATGTTGCCATCCCACATCGCGGAGCCCTGCATCTTGGAGGATTCGGTGATCATGCGGTGATCGAGCATGGGATAAATGGGCATCTGAAAGGCAATGTTGACATCCTTGGTGTCGCGTGCTTTCAGCGTAACTGCCGCTGTCATGCCCCCCCCCAGCACTGTGTCCGGCAATGATGAAGTTGTTGGGGTCGATGTTGAGCTCTTGGGCATTGTCCCGCATCCAAAGCAGCACGTCGTAGCAATCGTTGAAGCCGTCAGGAAAGGGATCTTTCTGCGAGAGTCGGTAGTCAGGCGCAACAATGACGATGTCCTTTCTTTTCAGGACATCTGAGTAAAAGTCATTCGCCATTTCCGGTAGGCCCATCATGTACCCACCTCCATGCAAATAGAGCATGGCCGGAAGCCGTTTGTCGTTGCCTTCGGGACGAAATACCCGGGTGCGGATGTGATGGCCTTGTGTCGTGGTACTTGGAACCTGATGGGTTTCGTTGACCACTTCTTTGACTTTCTGGCCTTTGGAAAGCCGGACCAGACGGGTCATGAGTCCGAGACTCCATTTCTTTGAATTGACGGAAACCAGAAAACGATACTGGCCATATTGGGCCTGCAGCTCCTGATCATACATTTCTTTGGTTACCTCCATGTCCAGGTGTTTTGAGGGTGAAAACATCAGTTGATCTGGACACAAAGAGAGGGGATCACAAGCGCAGAAACGAAAGGATTTCTAGGGAATTCTAAACGATTTTACTGGTGGGGGGGACCAAGAATTGTTACACATCGGTTTGTTCTTCCTCATCAATTATTTCAGACATTTGGATACCCAGGTCTTCCATATTTTGATCCATATCGTAGGGGAAGTCTTTCGGAATATTGACAGTGGCGACTCCACCAAAATCGACTTGCCAAAAACCACCTCTTTTCACCAGCTCGTCTCCTAGCATCCGGTAATCGGATTCTCTGAGGGCCGAGTTGAGCAAAAATCGCCTGGTGATGAAATCTGATTTCTTGCTAATCTGAATGATTTCGTGTTTCCCCGCTTCATTGATTCTGGTTTCAAATTCAGTCCCCAGAGTCAGATGGCAATTCCACAAATCGTTGTCAAGCATTCTGAATTTGTTTATGGCCAACTGTTCTACAACAATTGCCACCGTCACCTGCGCTCTTTTATCGTATAGCTCGATTTGGACTTCTTGATTTTCCATGATGGGAAAGAGATAAGAGGAACATGTTACCTGACTTCATGAATAGCAACATACATTTCGACCAATTGAGCAATGCGAGTCATCGACTCTATTGGGACCTTCGTGTTTTGGATCACGCTCGCTTCCTCTGCCGAATGTGCCATGTTGTTATACCAAGTTGGCAATCTGCCCCTCTTC
Source organism: Bacteroidota bacterium (assembly GCA_039033615.1). Classification (GTDB taxonomy): domain Bacteria; phylum Bacteroidota; class Bacteroidia; order J057; family J057; genus JBCCCJ01. Next base: position 2,937 of record JBCCCJ010000548.1, on the reverse strand, counting down.
TCCATGGTCGTTCAGCCATTCTTCGGTCGATAATCCTTCAGGTGCCCGATTCCAGTAGAGTTGATCGAAGGTATTATCTACTCTGACTTCCATTTGGACTTCTTGCCCATCCTGCTCTTTCATGGATACCAATAAGCTGGTCCAACTATGATTCCCTGAGGTTACCACTTTTCCTAGATATCCATAGTTGCTCATCAACTGGACAAAAGCCATTTCCCTTTCTGAACACCACCCAAAAGAATAGAATTCCCCACAGGCAGGATGCGAGTATGGAGGCTCCACGCTGATCAAATCTTGTAAAAAGAGGGAAGGAGTTCGGTCCACATCAGCCATTGATTGATATCTGGAAAATCTTTTCGTCGGCTGTTGATCTTTCAGCGGTTCTTGTAAAGGAAGGTAGATGATTTCGTGCCTTGGATTGGGAGTAACCCAATGCCACAAATAGGGAATTTGTAAGATGCCCCCTTTGATTCCGTTTCGCGCACTTTTGCTGGTAAACAATTGATGAAAGAATGTTATCTCCAAGTAGGTGTTTAGGTTCTCGGCTGATTGCTTATCCAGCCATTGAGATTCGGACAGCCTAGCAAAAGAATCCGCCCAATACTTGTCAAGATCGCCCTGGTAGGATTGGAACAACTCAGAGAAAAAGGTTGGTAGGGGTAAGGTGCTATCAGAAGGGATGAAGGATTGCCTGTCCGTTTCCAGCTGTTCTGGCTGGCTTTTCGACCTATGAGAACCGCAACCAACGGCATACAAACTGAAGACCGCAATCGAAAAAAATACTTTTTTCATGACTGAGCGAGTGGGATGATTTGATCTACATGATCGCTAGGGAAAATGGCGCATCTGATGAGTTGCGGAGATAGGTTAGTTTTCGAATAGCATGGTGAAGTCAGGGATGATGTCCAGTTGAATGAAGGCTGTAGCCAATATCCCATCCGATACCTTCAAATATTTCTGTTCTACCAATGCCATGCGACTGTTTTTACGTTACTCTCTCTTGACAATACCTCCTACCTTGAGAGTGCTTTTAGGTAAAAATTCCATAGCTGGCCCATATTTCAGGGCAGGAGGAAAGGGGAGAGATGGGGTACCCTTCTCGTATGTTGCCTACTCAAATGATTGTTCCCACCAGTCTTTGCCGTACTCCCTATTTGTCCAACACCCAAACGATCTCATAAGCCCCTGCTCCGTCACTGTTCCACTGATGTACGATAAACAGCTCTCCCATCTTATGCACCGTGAAATCATTATCACAGGCAAAAATGTCTTCGAAGAAGATGGGATGAATCGGGATAGATACCTCCTCAATCGTAACCCTCACTTCTTTGATCTGCTTGCCAGGAGTCGACAAATCATGACCGTGTATCTGTCGACCGTTGATTCTGTGAACTGCCCCATGTAGGTACTGAATTACTTTTCCTTTTGTGGTAAAGTCTTCGATCACATATTCAAAGGAAAAATCTGAGCCTTCATATTCAGGAATGGTTTCGATTGGGTAAACGCGACTGCGATGGATGTAGCCTTGAATGGCTGGAGAACCCTTGCCATCTCCGAGTGAAAACCTATTTCTAGGAATCACTACTGGCACCCATTCACTTTCTTTGTTGGCTCCCATCTCTGGACTGACCCAAACAAATGTGGAAGGTGAAATAGATAACAGTGGTGAGGAATGTTTGTTGTAGAATCATAGTACGATATACCCGCTATTAGAGGAGAAACAAATAGGCTATTCCCGTAAGCGCGGAAAGAAATAGGGGCTTATGGTTCTGTTAGAGTTCGTTCTACATTGGATTTGGGGGTGGTTGTTTGCTAGTAGGCAGAGCTTTGTGCCTCTGATAATCATTCCATATCACTACCAATAGATTGAATGAGCTGTTGCAACTGTTTCTTTTTCCTTCTACGCTTCTTGATCAGGGAGATGCTGCCAATAATGATTGAGCCAATCACCACCCCTGAGATCAATTCCAGAACATCTGCAGCAAGCAAAATCTGAATGGGGACTTCTTCTCCTTCATATTGAACCGTGTAGACTCCGAATAAATGATTTGCGTATTCAAGGAAGATGATGAAGCATAATGCAATGACATTCCAAAAACTTGCCCTCCAAAAGGAAAACAGCAGCCCCAAAGTGATGGAATTGAGCATGAAAAGAACATACTGACTTTGAACGTATAGGTCAAATTTGAAGTAGACCAACCCTAGGAGGGAAAGGGTGCCAAGGTTGATCCCAATGACTATCAAAAGAGCGATATGTTGGATCATTCCTTTTGTACCCCGTTTCATCTGCTTTGGGTGATGATTCTCTATGGCATAAGGAAGGCCTTTCGCTGGGATAGTTGGTAAGTGAGACTCAAAAAATAACTTGGACCTTTTCACTTATTCTTTCGTCCCAGTTCTTCGTCAAAAAAAGCCTCCCTTGACCCGCCAAAGTCGGTTTTTCTTCCTCGACCTGAAACGAAATAACCGCGCGAAAAGAGGAAGTTATTTTTCAAGTATCACTAAGCACTTGAACAACTAGGAGATATGTCCCCTTACCTTCCAGTGATTTTGGTCTTTCGAATAGGGAGGAGAACGGTTTGATCCCCATCAACCCCAAGCGTACCACGACCCTCATTTTGAAGAATCACGTGGATCAATTTTGAGGTACTCATACAGTTGAGCGTCTCCTGCGAGGTCGTCTGGGTCAAAAAAGTATTTGTTGTCCCACACGTGAAAGCCATACCCATTATGCTCCACGTACGCTTTTAGGAATTGACCGTCCACTTCAAGCAATAATCCAACGTCCAAGAGATTCGCATGGTCGGGATGTACTTGATCCACCTGCTCAGATGCAGGATGGCATATGATTTCCTCATGACTACCCACAGAGGCGGATGCCAAATCTCCAAAAGGGTCTTTCTTACCTGTCAGGGCAGTTGTCAGTTTTTGAATGGC
>JBCCCJ010000547.1:0-4831 GCA_039033615.1 Bacteroidota bacterium | reverse complement strand
TGACGTCAACTCCTTTGCCTCTGCCTCTTGCTCCAGTACCTGGCAAGGTGTAAGAAAGGATGATTTCATGCGAGTGAAGGTCTCCTGCGGCACTCAAGGCAGTGGTTGGATAATCATAAGAGTAGCCAAAGAAGGTCCGGTCTGAAATATTGAATCCAACCATCCCGCCTACTGACTCTCCGCTATTCATCCGATAGTTGATGCCTACCACAATGGGCTTGTAATTCAGGTAGACACTGGCCATGGTTTGAGGAGCACCGACCCCATCGGTTTGCATCATGAGCATGGGTTGAAGACTTAATCGCGTTGAAAGGTCGAAGCGATAGCCGCCCATGAGGGCAAAGCTCCGATCAACGTTGGAGTCGTCTCCGATACCTGAAACGCCAAGCAGTCCTTCGATATTGGGTTCTAGCAGGTTTTGGCCGGAAATGCCCAAGAAATAATTGCCTTCTCGTCCGGTAGCTGGATCGACCGAAGTCAAATACAGCCCTGCATTCAAGTTAGGAACCACTACGCCCTGGGTAGCCAGAGGTATGATAGGATCAATCCCCCCACTTTGGTCATAAATGAAGCCCTCGGGGTTGATCGCCACCTGTTTGACTCCACCAGCCACCCCAATGCTGAGGCGCAAACGTTCTCCCAATTCCAGGCGATACGCATAAGATACATCCAACCAAGAATTGCTGATCGGGCCAGTTTGGTCAGAGGCGAGCACTGCACCTATGGCTCCATACTTTTGAGGAAGAGGCGTTTGAAAAGCAAACAGCGGGGTTCTCGGTGCACCTTCGATTCCCAGCCATTGCTGCCTTCCCATCAAGGTAAAGTTGGCACCTTCTTCCATTCCTGGAAGAGCAAATCCTGCCGCAGCAGGGTTATAGGCAAAACGGACATAGGGATGCATGGTATTCTGAAAAAACACTTGCGCTTGTCCAGCAACCAACATGCCTACGCACAGGACAATGAGTAAGGAAAACTGTTTCATAATGAGTTAGGGATAATCAGAACAGCCACTACACAAATCGTTCACGCATGATACTCTTTACATGGTTGATTTTGCCAAATTTCCTCTGACAAAACGCATCTTTCCTACAAGCGTCAACGTCTGACATTTTCCGCATCAATATGAATATTTTCCCATTATTAACCAAAAAAGGCAAGGATAGGCGCACTTGATTTCGCATTCCATATCCCCCTAATACAGGATGGGGAAATAGTTACACTTCCAAGGTATTTTTTTGACCAATTTCTTTGAGATAATGCTCAATGGCCGCTGTCATGGAAGGCATATTGGGCTTGGGAGCTTCCACATCTACGCGCAAGTCTGCCTTGCGGGCCTCTTTGGCAGCAGTTGCTCCAAAGATGGCGATGCGGGTGTTGTTTTGCTTGAAGTCAGGAAAGTTGCTAAATAAGGAACGGATTCCGGAAGGCGAAAAGAAACAAATCATGTCATAATAGATATCCTTCAAGTCTGACAGATCTGAATCTACCGTTTGGTAAATGACAGACTCGGTCACCTTGATTTTCTTCTCCTGCATGATTTTGGGCAGTTCTCTCCGGTGTCCATTGCTACATGGAAAGAGATAATCGTCGTTTTTGTGCTTTTGGATAAAAGGAATGAGGTCAGTAGCGCGTCTTTCACCCACAAATAGCTTGCGCTTGCGGATGACGATGTATTTCTGAAGGTATTTTGACGTTGCTTCGCTGACACAGAAATATTTCGTGTCGGCGGGCATTTCAATTCGCATCTCGTTGATGAGGCGAAAAAAGTGGTCAATGGAAACTTTGCTGGTAAAGATGACCGCGGAATAATCCAGGGGATTGATGCCCTTCTTGCGAAATTCGTTCAGCGAAACCCCTTCCACCTGAATGAACTTTCGGAAATCTACCTGTATCCCCCATCTACGAGCAAGCCTGAAATAAGGAGAATTGGAATCAGATGGAGGTGGTTGCGAAATCAGGATACTTTTAACTGGCTTGGGGTTGCTCATGTACCGGGTAATTGATGATGCTCTCTGTCGCCAAGCGAAGAATTCTAGGCTTTTTCTACAACCAGATCAAATAGGGCAGCAGATTGAAGGTGCAAATATACAAAATTTTCATGCCAAGGGAAAAGGAGAATAATCGCTCCATCCCGATGTAACTTACATATACCCAACGGCTAACATACCCCAGGACCAGGATTCCCTGAAATAGTAAGATCCAGAAAACCTGATTGGAACTCCCTCCGAGGGTCATCGCGATGGGCAGCGTCAGCACAAAAACCAAGGGAAAGGTGCCAATCACTTCCAGGCTCAGCATCTTGAGCAGAAATGCCTTGATTCCAAAAATCTGACCGATCAGGGAGAGCAGAAAGATTTGCAGAAGATTGGCACCAATCACCACAATGGCAATCCGCAACAACATCCCTATGACTTGTTCTGCGGGAAAAAACCACTGAAATAAGAGGCTCCCAGGCTTGGTCAAACCCCAAAAAGGCCACAGTTGCTCTTCTGACAAGAAGTACACCCCCAAGGTCAAAAAAGCCATCAAACAGATGGATTTGCCCCAGTACAGCAGCCATAGCAAGCCAGAGTTGGTGTACAAGCTTTCGGCAGGAGCATCTACATATCTTTTGGGGTTCAGCAGCAAATCCAATTGCCCATAAAAGAAACTGGGATTGATCCACTTCAAAGCCACTGCGATCAACATGGGAACGAAAATCAGCAAGATCAACAACCATGGCAAGCCTTGTTGAGCGACTTCTTGAGGCGGATCTCCCCACACGAAGAAATCCCCATAATAAGGAGTAGAATTCCCGGCTTTATCCAACCAAAAGCGCGGATGCATGGGCATGGTGGCCCGATCGTATTCGTAGGCATTGACCTGACAAACAACCATATCGGGTTGCAGTTCTTCCACTTCTTCCAATCCCAATTCCGCACATAAAGCCCGCATTTTCGGCGGAGGGGGAAAGGCAAATTGGATGGTGCTGATCCCAAATTTCCGCAGGGGTTGCAGGCTTCTCAGGGCTTCAAATTCATCGAACTGATAGCCATACTGGCGAAAAATCGGAGCCACTAAGGCGACCGTATCGGCAGAGGAACGGGGCAACCAGTCCCGCAATCGACTTCGCAATTGGGCGGAATCCAAGATCTGAATGGGGTCAATCAGTCCAATGAAGGGAGGGGGATAATTGGGATAACGCTGCTCCACAAACAACTCAAGCCGCAATTCGTTGGGTGCTTCTTGCCAGAGACAAGTTGTCGGAAGAGGCAAATACCAGGGCTCCAGGGGCCGCTCATTCATCCCCAGAAATTTGCCGTTGACTTTGACCTGAGCCTGCCAGGCCACTCTTCCCAAATACAGAAACCATCCTCCTACTGCGGAATCAGGTCTCGGAAATACACAACTCAACACGGAGGATTGGAGATTCCCTGGCTGAAAGGGCAGGGTGATGGAGCGCTCATCCTGGTGCTTCCATCCTTCGTCTAAGGTCAGCAAAGCGGAATCAGACCAAAAGGTATAAGGAAAGGCTTCCCTTCTGCGGTCGGCCTCTTGGGCCAAAGCATTGCCCCCAATCAGCAACAATAGCCCACAAAACCCGCCTACTTTTTTCAGCAAACGGAGCCAGCAGAGAAGGAAAGACAAACCAGATGATGTAGCCATGAGCGGATCTGTACAAACTTAGAAAAAATGGAGGCAATTTCCTTTCTGGGTGTACGTCAAATGTCACCAGAAAAAGAATATCCCAGTAGATGGCAGTCGCGCTGCGCCTGCTTTTTTCTGGAGGGCATCTGTTTCTACCAAGCTGCGAATCGCTCTGCGCTTCGTTTTTTTGAGAGTTGGTTCAGCATACTTCGACATACTTCGGCTGCCGCTCAGCACAGGCGCTCACCACAAGTCCTTGTCAATAGACAATCGCAGCCGCCGCAGCAGCAGCCCAGAGGGATGCCCATCTTGGTAGCAAATCGAAGAGAGAAGAATTGGTAGCAGGTGCATCGCGACTGCCATTGATGCCAACATCACCAGCGAATTTGTGACATCTGACGTACCCCCTCCTTTTTCTGGACATTGTCATTCAGGAATCGGTACTTGCGGCTCCGTTGTAAGCCTGCCTCTTCATGCAAATCTTTTTCCTCGATCGCCTGGCTCCTCCTTATGCCTGGCTCTCCGAATCAGAAAGCCATCATTGTCGAAAGGTCCTTCGACATCAGCCGGGCGATCACCTCACCACGGTAGATGGGAAAGGCAATATGTATCTCGCAGAATTGTTGCCAGAATCCGGCAAGGCGGCAAAACTCCAGCTTTTGGAACATCATCCGGCCTGGGGAGAGCATGGCAAAACGCTTCACCTCGCAGTATCTCCCCTGCGCCTCAAGGATCGGTTTGAGTGGCTCATTGAAAAGGCCGTGGAATTGGGAGCAACAGATATCAGCCCCATTGCTTGCGCCCGAACGGATCCATACAAAAGCAAATTCAAGGTGGCTCGCCTGGAAAAGCTGATTCTGACGGCCATGAAACAATGCAAACGCTCCCTGTTGCCCCGCCTACATCCAATGGTTCCTTTTCAGGATTGGCTGACAACGCACGAAAGCCTGCCCACATATTTGGCCTGGTGTGAGGCAGATGCGCACCTCAAAACCGCCTTCCCCAGCCTAGCGAAGCAGACCGAGTTGGCGCTGATGATCGGTCCAGAGGGCGATTTTTCCCCCGAGGAAATTGAGGTGGCTCAGCGCCACAGCCCAGGCCCGCCTTAACCAAGTGCTGGCCGGAGCCCCCGCTGGCGATATCGCGGCGCAGCAGGCCGCCATTAGTCGCTTGGAGGCCCAGCTCCAGGGCGACGTGGCGACGC
>JBCCCJ010000546.1:0-4835 GCA_039033615.1 Bacteroidota bacterium | reverse complement strand
GTCGGATGAATTCGTCCGCCTGAAAGAGGATGGGGTCCACTTTTCGCTGCGAAATTTCGACCGGAACAATTTCTTCCGCTAGGCGTCCATTGCGCTGCGCTTCTGCCGCCTTCATCTGCGACCAATACGCAAACCGATCCTGATCCTCTCGCTTGATTTGGTACAGTTCAGCGAGATTCTCCGCAGTTTGTCCCATCCCATCAACTCCATAGAGAGCCTTCATTTTGGGGTTGATGAATCGCCAACCAAAGCTGCTGTCGTGCATTTTGGCGTCTCGACCAAAGGCTTTGGACACTTTGGAAATGACCCAAGGCCCACGGGTCATGTGCTCTACTCCTCCACTGATGAACAAGTCTCCATCTCCCGTCTGAATCGCGCGATGGGCATGAATCACCGTTGACATGCCCGAGGAACACAGTCGATTGACAGTTTCTCCGGGGACCGTCCAAGGCAGACCCGCCAACAATAAGGCCATGCGAGCCACGTTGCGATTATCCTCCCCCGCCTGGTTGGCACAGCCGAGCATGACATCGTCGATGGCTTCTTTCGGAATCTGAGGAAACCGCTCCATCAAGGCCCGAATTGGAATTGCGGCCAAATCATCAGTTCGGATGGGAGAAAGGGTTCCAGTGAAAGAACCAAACGCAGTCCGGGCACCATCTACCAAAAAAGTTGCTTGCGACATAAGGGGGCTGATTAAACCGGGTTTTTCTGAAAAGTCTGTTTCGATGTTCTATCTTGCATCGGAGTTGATTTCTCCAAATGACAAATCTACAAATCTCCTCGCATTCCCGCTGGTATATCGCCATCGCTAGCTGTCAATTGCTGCTGGTGATCTTGGTATTCCGCCCCTTTTTATGGGGAGAAGAGCAAACGGCCTTTGCCCAAGATGGAGACGGGCTGAAAAATTACTTCACCTTTGCTGAATATCTCACCGGAGACACTTACCTCACATTTGAAGACATGCAGCATCCTTTTGGGGATTACCTGCTCTACATGGATAACACCCCTGCTCTGGCCGTCTTCAGCAAAGGCTTGAGGGATCTAGGGATTCCCTTGCAGCCCATTCGTTGGCTGCACTGGATCTGCGCGCTGAGTCTGGTGGTGAGCAGCAGCTTTGGGTTTGCCATTGGGCGAAGGCTCATCTCCCAACCATGGCTGGCCGCGTCCATTGCGACCTTGCTCCCCTGGCTGAGTCCCCAACTGTTGCGCTTGCCTTTAGGTCATTACAATCTCTCTTTTTCCTGGGTCATTCTAGGGGCGATCTATGGCTTGATTCGCTATGCAGAGGCTTCCAAGTGCCTTGATGAGCCGTTTCCATGGAAATGGGTTACATTCTTGATCGGATGGATGGCATTCACAGGGTTTCTTCACCTCTATTACCTGCCCATTCTTGGACTTTTGGTCAGTTGGTGGTTTGTTGGGAGTGCTTTCTTCGAAGCGCCTTCTTGGAAAGCTAAGCTGAAGGAATTGGGAATCGGACTTGCGATCCCGATGATCGCCGGGGGCGTCATCCTGAGCCTTTGGCGAATGATTGATGGGTATTTTGCCCTACGGCAAGCAGGTGCCCAAGGCTACAATTGGAGTGGGTGGAACCTGAATCCAGATGCGCTCTACACCGCATACGAGTTCACTTGGCTCCCTTTTCCCCTCCAAACTGACCAATGGATCAATACCGAATCGTTTAGCTATCTCGGCAACTTGGTGTTGTGGGGGGGCATGTCCTTGCTGGTGATTTCGCTCATTCTCCCCAATCGGAAGCTGCGCTGGCGAGGCCTTTTCGCTGGCGCTTCTGGTTTGATCGCCCGCTTGATGCTGGTAGCAGGGGTCGGTTGTTTTTTAGCTGGTTTGGGAGAATATGCACAATTGTTTCAGGGAACGGTCAAGCTCCACAATCCGCTCACTCCCTTCTTTTACCTGAGCCTGATCACAGAGAAAGCCACCCATTTTCGAGCGGTTGCCCGTTTCGTTTGGCCCTTTGTTTTACTGAACCCGTTTCTGGTGGGCTATCTGATGAGCAAATTCCTGGCGGGTAATAGCGCAATCTGGAAAACCGGATTGGTAAGCCTGCTGGTGATTCTTGGTAGCATAGATGCCGCCAATATGATGGTTCAACTGAGACAAAAGGCAGTTCCCAATCCCTTTGCCCGAGCCCAACTCCAAGCCTCGGTCGCCCCCTTATTTGAAGGGATCAATGCGGAAGCGTACCAAGCGATCCTGCCCCTTCCCTATTTTCACGTTGGGACGGAAAACTATGATCTCACCATAGATCCCCAACCAGATTGGATGCGGTTGAGTATGCAAGCTGCGGTTGAAACGGGCCTGCCATTGATGTCTTCGGTTGCTTCCCGCACGCCCATTTCCCACACGGAAGCTCTGTTCGAGATGGTTCAACGCCAGGAAGTCGGGGATTCCCTTTCCAAACACCTGACCGAACAACCGATTCTTCTCCTTGTGAGTCAAGATGACCTCCATTGGCGTATGCCCCCTGATGCCCAATATGAGCCCGCCAGGAGTGTTTTCTCTGCGGGAAAAAAGTGGAGCCAGCTGCCCCATCTGGAACTGCTGGCTCAACATGACAAGGTATCCCTGTATCGCTGGGATTGGTCAGCCGATCATTGACCTGGCACCTGGATTTGTTGACCGAGGAAAAGCGCATTCAAAAACATCCGATTGGTGCCGTACCAAGTCCCCCGGAAGTTGGGGTTATCGGAGAACATGATCACTCTTCCTCCTCCTACTCGACTGACCAACAAGGAAGCCGATCCCTTGATCAGCTTGAGATTCTCCGGTGAAACGTAGCCGTCTAGGTGAGGATCGCAGGTATAGACACCTACCGTTGAATAAGGATTTTTACTCGGTTTGAGATATACGCGACTGTTGCGATACACAGGCAGCAGACTCCGTTGGTACCCGAAAGCCAAGGGATGAGTCAGATCCAATTCCACCTCAAAAATCGTCCCTCCTACCTGTTTGGCACCAGCAATTTTCCGGGCCTGAACGTAGGGCAAGCGCGTGCTCATGGTATCCTTGGGGACGGCGATCAGCTCTTCTTCCACCAACCCCACTTGGATGGCCCACTGACTAGCAGTCCGGGTTGTGATGAGGGTATTGCCTGCCGAAATCCACTGACGCAATTGTTTCAATTGAGTTTCCGGTAGGTTGTAACGGCCAGAGACCAAAACCAGGGTATTGTATTTCCACCAGTTGATCCGGTTCGCATCATTCATATCCACTTTGGTAATGGGCATGTGCACTCGGGTATCCAGCAGATGCCATACCTCTCCAGCTTCATAGCTCGAAACGCCTTCTCCAATCAACATGAGAGCCTTGGGTGCTTGCAAAGCGCGAAAACTGCCACTACCCAGATCCACCCCTGATTCGCTGTACCCCGATGCAACGGGATGAATTTGTACTTCATGGCGCTTCAGGACCGAAACCAGCAATTCATAGACTCGCTTGGGCGCATACCTTTGAGCTTGAATGGGAATGAAAATGGTCCCGTACTCATAGGCTTTCCCCTCCAACGTAAAAGGCTTGAAGCCCGCCATACAGACGAGACCAGCTTGCTGCAGTTGATACAAGGCAGCCGGAGCCTCGTATTCCTCCCATTCCATCAAATAGCCATATTCTCCCATGTCCAGCGAAGGCACTTCTCGTTCCAAATCCTCCATGGTGACCGGATTGGTAGAAGAAAAGGACATATCGGTCAAGCCAACATAGGGGAGGTTGTAGGCATTGGCGAGGGACCACGCCGAAGCATCATAAAAGACGCTGTCATGGTATGCCTCATAGGTTTCAAACATGGTTTGTACCATGCGGTATTGAGCTTGGCTGGTAGGGACCAACCAGGAGGTGCCTGGTTCAAAGCTATGCCCATCCCGGCGAATGCTCACCTGAGAGGGAATCACCTCGATGCCGTGTTGGAGCAGCAATTTCAAAAAGGCTCGGTTCCGACCTTGATCGTGGGGATCGCCGAACACATAGGTGTTGATGGGGTCTTTCTTTCCCCGATTGACGCCAGAAACGAAGAATTCCCGCTGGTATTCCTGCAACAAAGCCTTGTGTTTCACCGCAGCATCTATCGTTGCCAGGCTCGTGGTCAAGTGGTTTCGAATGGCAAAAGGGAAAGTAATCATCCCCTTTTCTCCTTTGGGGCTTACTTGCTGGTGCCCGCGGGCGCTCGCTTGTTCAAATAAGATCCCCAGGCCGCCTTGCAAATCTGGATAGGAAGACCCGTAGCCAGGATAGGTCCCATCGAAAAGCTCTTTGGAGAAGTACAGCGAGCCAATTTCATCCAGGTAGCGATGGTAAAACACCGCAAAGCTATCGTTGAGGGTGGTGTAATTTTCTTTGGGCATGATGGGATCTTTGGACCCATTGGCTTTCATGGGCTCAAAGAAATAGGTACTCTGCGAACCCATCTCATGGAAATCGGTGGTTACATTGGGCAACCAGCGATGATACCACTTCAGCTTGGTTTGCAATTCAGGATGAACCAACAAGAGCCAATCCAGATTGAGGTCAAACCAATAATGGTTCGTCCGGCCACCTGGCCATACTTCTTGATGTTCTCGATCCAGGGGATCACTGACCAGGGGAGAACCCTTGTGCATATTGGCCCAATGGGTGTGTCGATCTCTCCCATCAGGATTGATGACCGGGTCGATGAAGATCACACTTTCTTTCAGGAGGTTCTCCACCTTTTCTCCTTTGCCGGCCACCAGGAAATAAGCGGTCAACAAAGCCGCTTCCGAAGTAGAAGGTTCGTTGCCATGAACACTGTAGCCTTGATGAATCAAAACCGGCAGATCGGGAACAGGTTCATTTTTTTG
>JBCCCJ010000545.1:0-4837 GCA_039033615.1 Bacteroidota bacterium | reverse complement strand
TTTGGGGATCGGCCCAGCCACGGGTGATGAGATTGTCGGTGATTTTGCCCCGGCGACGCTCCGACCAAGGCAGAGACACCAACCAAACCGTAAGGTTAGCCGCAGATTTGTTGGCCGCCAGGCGAATCTTGACCTTGGCCTTGCCAGAGAGGTGGAGACTATCAGTCAACTTAGGGGTAACATAGAGTAAGCGATGCTCGGTGACTTCCGCTTGGGCCAAAGTTTTACCCGAAAAGGAAAAATTGTCCACCAAGGTTTCCCTGCCTTGATTGGCTTCGCGAGACGTGCTGAGCATGCCTCGCGCTTGCCCGCCTTGATTTGGATACAACACCAGCATCCTGGCATCGGGGTGAGGATAATCCGGATAGGCAGTTGGATTTTCGTTTTTGTCGTATTCCCGCACAATCCACGAACGAGCATCCTTCTCCACCCCATTTTCTACTCCGTGGAGGTAGCGGGTGAACCAGCGATTCATCATATCGAGTGGAGGCGGTCCCCCGTGCCCTTGCTGATGATAGTAAATCATGCTCGGCACCCCTTTGGCGCGAGCGGCTTCGTAGATGCGGTAGCTATGCTCTGGCATGACGTTCCAATCGTTAAATCCGTGCGACATCAGGAGCGCCGCTTGGAAGGGCTCCATTTCGTTGAGGTAGTCTCGGCCTGCCCAGAAGTCATTGTAATCGCCGCTCTGACGATCCATGCCTTGGGCCATGATGCTGTCGCGCACCACGCGATTGTTGTAGGGCCGCTTGTCTTCTGCGCCGCTGTGGATGAAGTCGTACAAGACGTCGATGTCTTCGCCCAGATAGCCGCCCGGGTGCCGCACCAAGCCGTTGGAGCGGTAGTAGTGATAGTAAGAGGTGTTCGGAGCCACCGGAATGATGGCTTCCAGGCCCTCTACGCCTGTGGTCGCTGCGGCAATCGGTAAGGTTCCGTTGTAGGAAACCCCCATCATGCCTACTTTGCCCGTGCTCCAAAAGGCTTCCACTTCTTCGTCTCCGTCAGGCGAACTATAGCCTTTGATGCGGCCACAGAGCCAGTCAATCACCGCTTTGGGCGCGAGGGATTCATTGTCGCCGCCTACGGTAGGGGCTCCTTGAGACAAACCAGTGCCAGGAGAAGAGGAATGCACCACCACATAGCCCCTTGGTACCCAGGTATTGATATAGGAATTGGAAATGATGGGTCGCTTGCCACGACGCTGAACCTCTGGATGAAAGCGCGGCGGGCCGATTTCGCCCAATTCGTGGCGGACTTGCCAGAAGGTGCCGGGTGCATTGCCTCCGGTTCCGGCGAAATAAGGGCTGGTAACATAGACCACCGGAAGTTTCAGTCCCTCCTCGGTCTGCTTGGGGCGGGTGACACTCACGTGCATACGATCCATCCGATCGTCCCCGTCGGTATTGAATTCGGTTTCTACCCAGAGGTCATGGCGAATCCAGTCTTCTGATTCAGAGAAGGCGGGTACTTTCTGGGCCAAGCCCTCTTCAAAGATGGGGGCCGCCACTTCCGCCACTACCTCCGCAGTCTCAGCGGCTTTTTTCTTTTTCTTCTTCTTTTTCTGGGCGGAAAGAGGAGAAAAACTGCCCACAATCAGGGCCAGGGCGATCAAGCAAGAGAATCTTTTAGTCATCGAATCCAATCTAAGGTGGTAGGATAGGTTGTTCGGTGAATATACAACAAAGCGTCGTAGCTTCGGGCCAAATTGATCTCCATCATGGGTTGGTTTGCCGGAACATAGTATTCTGAAACGTCTCGCCGAATGAGGTGAGCTTGGCGCAGGGGGCTAGATAGGCGATCATCCTTTGCCAAACTGTTTCTCACATCCAGGAGAACAAATGGCTGCTGGATGGTGGCAAATTCTCGGCTGAGGGAAGTCGTGTCAAGCTCTGGTAAGGTGAATTTCTGAAAGCCTTCTTCCGAAAAAGCGCCAAACTCCCCAGCATTGAACGAAAAGCCCAGGGAGTAATACGCCTCTCCAAACCATTGTTCCAGATAATGTCCCAGAATGTCATAGTTGAACAGCACGGAATGTTTGGCGACGTGTCCATTGTGCGCCCAGATGATGGCCTGACTTTCTTCGCCCATTTGCTCCAGGCACCACCATACATTGCGGGCAGAGAATTGATCCCGGAGTTCTGACTTGAGGCCAAAATCGTCCTGGGAGACATAGGTCGCATACTGGCGCAGCATTTCTATAAAGTGATCCGCGATGGCAAAGTCTGTCTCGGTACCTTCTTCCAGCAAAGCCGCCTCATTCGCCGCCAGAAATTCGGTCAGCTCATGGTACAAATTCCAGTAATCTGTTTGTTGCTCCTGATTGTGAGATTGAAAAGCCACGATGGGGCGTTCAGCTTTCAACCGAGTAAGTAGTTGATCTGGGGCGGCCCCGTACGACTCCAGGTAGTTGTGTAGCCATTCCAGAGAATGGTTCATAGCCGTCATTTCCATGCCAAAGACCTGAAACGGCTGCTCTGCTTGTTCATTGTGGCTGCGAATGGCTGCCAAGAGGGAGCGAAATTCTGCCGTCCGATAGGTAAACCAGCCAGAACTGGCCACAAGGGTATCCAGGTTGCTTTTTCCAGTGAGCAGGTATCCATTCCAGCGTTGGGCTTGCCCGGCATCTACTTCCAGGATGAGGCCATCAAAGCCCTCGTCCATGAGGTGCAGGATGGCTGCAGACTTGAGGGTATAGCATTCCCGAGTGTAGTGCGAGACTTCCCCCATGCCGACCACTCGCTTGTCGGCGGTTTGTTTGGTCAGGAAGTCTAAGAATTCGGGGGAATCTTCTGACTCAAAACCGATCAGGGATTCGGGGGGAAGGACCTGAGAAAAAACCGCGGAAAAGGATAGCAGGAGAGGAAGAAGAAGCAATCGTTTCATGGTTCAGCCAGGGATTGAGTAAGGATTGCGAAATATGAGGATTTTGCGATATATTTCCAATCTCTTAGCAAGATCTCTCAATCGGTCGGATGCCCAGCCCTTTGCTCGTCTTCATGAATGCGTTCGGTGAAGTCTGGCAGGGCTCGTTTTTGTCTCCCTTTTCCCAACTCTTCTCTTGCCATGATATGTACCAGATCGACCCAACTAGCCCCCCATTTCCACGGAGTACTTCGGCCTTCCCTCATGGGGGTTTTCCTCTGCTGCTCAGTTCTCATGCTAGGCCAAGAAACCCATTCTAACCCAGAATGGCGCAAGTTTCATGTCTATGGTCAATCAGGGGTCGGTGGAGTGCTCAACCCTTGGGGCTACTTAGGAGGGAATGTCAATTTTCACACATTCACGCAAGAAGCGGGTTTGCTTCATTATGGGTTCGGAATCGGAGCTTTCGCAGGCCAAGATATATGGAATTCTGCCTCGCCGATATTTGGGGGAACGGCCTATTTTCAATTATGGATAGGGGAAAAGAATCACCACTTCGAAACCCGTTTCGGAGGGATTCTCCTCAGCATTCCGGAGGTTCCTTATGCCCCACTGCTCCAGTTTGGGTATCGATTTCAGCGTCCTTACCGAGCCAGCTTTTGGTTTCTTCATGCTGGAACTGGGGGCTTTTCTGTCGGTGGAGGGATGGGGTTATAGCTCCCAAAGGGCTTGCCATTGCGAAAAGTAATGCCAGTAATACCAGTTCCTTCCAAGCCTACATTCCGGGCAGCGGTATTTCCCTTTTAATGACCAGGGCTATGCTGAGAATTCTCTGAAAAATAGCCACGAATTAGCGAACGAACACGAATTCAGGACACACATAGTAGCCATTCGGATAATCAGTGCAATTCGTGGCTGTAGAGGTACACAAGATGTCTCGTAGGCTCGACATGACAATTTAGCGATTGGTGGTTCCGTAGAACCCTTTCCGCGCTTCCCCGTTTTCCCTCGCGAAGGAAAACAACCCACTTTTCGGTGAAAAGAGGGCCATTTGCCAGCGGCAATGTACCTCGGTCTTCTAGGCCGAGGGGATGACTTCCATTCATTCGAATGTCATTTCGACGATAGGAGAAATCTCATGTTGACCAAAAGATCCAAGAGATGTCTCGCAGGCTCGACCTGACAATCTAGCGATTGGTGGTCATTCCCCATCCCAGGATGTCATTTCGACGGTAGGAGAAATCTCATGTTGCCTCAAAGATGCAAGAGATGTCTCGCAGGCTCGACCTGACAATCTAGCGATTGACAATCATTTCCCCTTCTTCTTCAACTCATCAATCTTCCGCTGCCAATTGGCGATCTCTTGGGTGCGCCATTCCTCCTTCTCGTAAGGGCGGGTCTTCTCGGCTTCTCGGGCGGCCTCCGCAACGGTAATGGCCTCGGCGTAACGCTGCATTTTTACCAGCGCGGCGACCTTGGTGTTGGCGGCCCAGCCTGCATAAGGATTGATCGCGAGGGCTTTGTCGGCTAGGAGCAGCGATAATTCGTAGTCCCGATCACTGAATTCCAGGTAGCTCGCCGCCCAGGAATAGGCGTTCTCACTGGCGTCCTCGCGAGTTGTTAACTCCTCGATGAAGGCCATGACCTCAGCTTCTGTTCCCGTCTCCACTGGAATCGGTACCGTAACATCCGTCCAGGAAATATAGATCACCGCATCATCCGGTACAAAGTCGATGTCGATGGTCAGGCTTTCGTAGTAGCGACCCGAATGCATGGGCTTCACGTTAAAGCGCGCTATATCCAACTTCTGGTCGTAGTCGTAGGCCCCATACAAAGAGGTGTCCCGGTTGAGAATCACCAGCCAATTATCTGGAGTCGGGATGGTGAAGAGAGAAAAGATGCCCGCAGGTACCGACTGCCCACCGACTTTCACTGGCTGGCTAAAACTCAGCTTGGTGCACCAGGCCGCTCCGGT
>JBCCCJ010000544.1:0-4838 GCA_039033615.1 Bacteroidota bacterium | reverse complement strand
GAGAGAGAGGAGAGGGTGAAAAGTGAGTTAGGCCAAAGATTCATAAGAAAAAGAAGAGGAAGCTTGGGGCTAATACGCCTTATCACAAGGAAGACAAGGGGAATGAAGGAGTGCTGCTGGGATCGAAGAGGGAAGTTTGGTAGCAGGCGCAGTAGCGACTGCCACCTATCCCAACATCACCAGTGTATTTGGGACATCTGACGTATACCCGCAAATCGGGGGAGGGCGTCCATTCCTTGAAGAAGTCGTACCTTTGTGCTCCAACTCTCAATCAAATGGAAGAAAGTAAAAACAGTTTACTGATCGCTGGAACAGGATTCTCCGGTCTGATGGCTCAGGAAATTGCCGATAGCCTGGACGTATTGGTATTGGGCTTCCTTACCCGGGATCCAGAACAAGTCAATCAGGAGTTGAATGATGTGCTCATCGTTGCGGAAATTGGCAGTGCAGATGCCGATACCTTACTACAGGAGGAACACGGCAGGCTCATCATTGCTGAGGAAGACATCAAAAGGCGACACAGTCTGATTGCGGATCTGGCTGGTTCAACCGTAGAAATGGTTACGCTGCGGCATGCCCAGAGTACGGTTGCGGATAGCGCCCGCATGGGAAAAGGCAACCTGATCCATGCCTACACTCACCTCCAAGCCAATTCTTTGTTGGGAGAATACAACCTGATTGGTTCTCACGTTTCGGTGGGCATTGGCGCAGAAATAGGCACCCACTGTACCCTGCAAGATGGCGTAAAACTTGGGCGGGAAGTAGTCGTGGAAGATGATGTGTTCATCGGGCTAGGAGCCATCATCCACCCCGGCACCAAGATCGGAACGGGCTCTATGATTGCTGCAGGTTCAGTAGTGATGCGCGATCTGCCCGCCAATAGCACCGTGTTTGGCAATCCGGCGCAGGTGGTGGAGTAGGGGGAGAGGAGACGTCAGATGACAGACCGCGATGCTGACAGAGGTCAGACTTGCCGATGCCAAGGGGAGATGCGGGATCACTTCGTTGCAGGAGGCGGAATTTGCCGATGGCAAGGGGAGAGGCGAGACCACTTCGTTGCGGGAAGCGGGAAGCGGGAGTTGCCGATGGCAAGAATGCTGCTTACGATCAAACCGACGCGAGTACCATAGCAAAAATTGATCGGAGTTGTTGGTTCACTCCAATCCCAAGAAAACTCCTCTCCTTGCATGGGCAAAGAGAGGAGTTTTTTATGGATCGAATGCCTATCCAGCAGAGAGATAGGAAAAATAGACCTTAGGCTGTCTTTAAAAAAGCCAGGTACTTGCAGGAATATATCCTGCATGGTCAAAAAAGAGAGGTAGCCTACTCTTCGTCTGCGCCAGCAATCACTTGGCGTCCGCGGTAGTGGCCACTTTCGAGGCTCACGCGGTGGTACAGTACGGGTTCTCCACTTTCAGGATCCATATAATAGGTCCTGGCCTTCAGCTTCAAGTGAGTTCTACGCTTGTCTCTTCTGGTTTTGGAAATCTTTCGCTTCGGATGTGCCATCTCTGCTGAGTGGTTGAATGGTTATATAAAAAGAGGTGTTTGTCTTATCCTTCCATTTGATCTTTGAGGCCTTTCAGTGCAGCCCATCGCGGATCAGTTTCTTTCTCTTCTGCTTGTTTCACTGGTTCACCGTTTTCATCCAATCCCAACATTTTCAATACTTCCGGCGCACACAAATGAATCTCTTTGGGAGGTACTCTACGCATCGGAAGCGCCAACTGGATAAAATCATACAATTCCTGCACGATCACCAAATGCGATTCCTTCTCATTCACGTACATCACCTCGTAGCCTTCGAAGTTCATTTCTGGATCAAAGGAATAGATGATCCGAAAATTTGCTTCTAATTGATAGGGATATGGAACCCCACATCGATCACAAGGCAATTCAACCTCCCCTTTCAAATGAAAGCCCACATCCAAATGGGTGGGGCTTTTGTCTATTTCCAAATTCGCCGCTACCTTCCCCTCTTCTATTTCTGACTGCTCAAAGCGAGCGAAAAAATCTTGATCTATCTCGAAAAAGTCCGTGTGCTTGCCAGTTCCAAGCCTCGCCACGTTGATTGAATACTTTCTGCGAAACGCACGCTCCTTTTCCATGGCATTTCCTTTCGGCTGGCAAAGATACGGAAATTCCTTCTCAGGTCAAGTTGTCTTGCACCTTTGGGTAAAAATCTCCCTTCAACGGTCCAAATCTTTCACTCCCAATCAATCCGGGATAAATATACCAATTTTGGTAACATTTCTGTCCGATTGATCCCTTGAACTTCCACCAAGCCCTCAAAATATTCAGGAATCTCTCCCCATCGTTCTTGCATCTCTTTTTCCAACCCTTGCAACAATCCCTTGTCAGTCAGCTGCTTCACGCTCTGCATCACGCCCGTATCGTGAAAGCCAGCAAACAACCAGATGCTATGTTGATCTGATCCCGGCAGTTTGGCAAACCAGGCGTAGTCCGTATGCAATGCCTCCGGCGGACCAGAAGATTGGAAGCTCAGCGGGCCATTTTCCCCCTGAATGTGAATGATTTCTTGCGAATCTTTTCTCTCATAAGCAATCTGACTCCCGGCCAGGAATTGCTCGAACACTCCCAAGGTTTTGAACAATCCCAGGTACATCACGTCGTGGTCATATAATTCAGCCATATCAAAAGCCGAAGCCATCCGAATCTGGTACGCTTTATTGGCAGGGCCCAAGACTTGATGCAATTGTTGCAGACCATACACACTGTTCTTGATGGTGAAGGAATAATTCATTTCCCGCATCCGAGCTGCTTTCTCCTCCGACAAAGAATCCCGCATCGCGAGAAAGTCTTCCCGGCTGTTGACTTGTGCGTCGCGGATGGTCCGGTATTTCTGCAAGGCTGAATCAAACTCCTGGTAGACATATACATCCCCGATCACAATGCTCAGGGGCTCCTCTTGACTCAAGAGATTCGTCCAGATGGAGGAGATTGGCAAAGAAGAATTTGAGGGCTCTTCTGGTAAAAATGCCAGCATGGAAACCCCAATTCCGGAAACAAAGATGATGAGCGCAAGGGCCACCTGACCGATCCAGGAAAGGTCTTGTTTTTCTTCTGGCAACTCGACTTCGGGAACGCTCTCCACCTGTAGCTGATAGCTTCCTTTCGGAATGACAAGCCGCTGCCCTCCGATCGGGCCTTTGTCTTCGTAGAAGGCTTTCAGTTTTTTGCGAAGTTGGTACACATGCACCCGTACCAAAGGATCTTGACCCGGATCAAAATCGGCATCTTTCCCGAATACCTCCATTGCAATGGTCGTCTCCTTTGGTACTTCGCCTCGTAGCGCAGAGTCTACCAGGAAGGTCAACAAGCGTTGAGAGGTGGGAGAGTTCGCCAATTGCGAACTTTCCAGCACATGTTTGCTAAGCTTTTGAATGTCAAGCTTTTCATGCATTATTGGCGCAATTACTCCTGCTCGTTTTACTTGTTGATTTCACCGTAAATTAACGGTAAAGCGGGAAACATGCCTTTTCTTTTTGGAATCCCAGAGCCATATTAAGAGGAGTTTCGCTTTCGCATTCCCTTTCCTACTCATGGCATCCCCTTCCCTCACTCGCAAAGGTCTCTGGATTCTCCTTGCGCTTTTGACTACGCTGCTCCTCGGATTCTCCTTTTGGCCCCGACCAAACCAGGGCATTGATTTCAATGCTGAGATCCGGCCCATCCTCAATGGCAACTGCCTCTCCTGTCATGGGGGAGTAAAACGAAACGGGGACCTCAGTCTGATGACCTTGGCGGACGCCATGACACCAGGAAAGTCCGGCAAGCAAGCCATTGTCCCTGGACAGCCTGAGCAAAGTGAACTCCTCCGGCGAGCGCAGCACCACGATCTGGAAGTACGAATGCCCCCAGACGGACCAGGGCTCACCGAGCAGCAAATCGTCCTCCTCACTGAGTGGATTGCGCAAGGCGCGGAATGGGCAGATCATTGGGCCTACCTGCCGCCAGATTCGGCAATTCAGCCTCCCAAGCAGCGCTGGGGAAACAATGGCATCGACGCATTTGTGCGGGACGCCCAACGATCTGCGGATCTTTCCCCCAATCCAGAAGCGGATCGCCCGACGTTGTTGCGGAGACTCAGCTTGGACCTCATTGGTTTGCCTCCGACGCCAGAAGAAGTGGAACACTTTGTCCAGAATGCTGAACCTGATGCTTTTGAGCAGGAAGTAGATCGTTTATTGGCCTCGCCTCATTTTGGGGAAAAATGGGCCTCCATGTGGTTGGATCTGGCGCGGTACGGGGATTCTCAAGGCTACCAAAAAGATCCCCACCGCAACATCTGGCGCTATCGGGATTGGGTGATCGAAGCCTTCAATCGCGATCTGCCGTTTGACCAGTTCACCATCGAACAACTCGCAGGGGATCTACTTCCCGAGCCAGATGATCAGCAATTGCTCGCCACCGCCTTTCACCGCAATACCATGAGCAATACCGAGGGCGGCACAGACGATGAGGAGTTTCGAGTGGCGGCCGTGATCGATCGGGTCAACACCACCTTTGAGATTTGGCAGGGGGTAACCATGGGCTGTGTGCAGTGCCACAGTCATCCCTACGATCCCTTTCCACACGAGGACTTTTATGAAACCTACGCCTTCTTCAACAATACCGCTGATGCCGACCGCAATGACGACTGGCCCAAAGCCCCTCTCTTTTCTGCACCCCAACAAGCAGAAGTTCAGGAATTGGTCGCCTGGATTGCCAAACACGATCAACAAGCGAAGATTTCCGAAGCCCAAGGGTTAGACGAAAATCGAGCAGTAGCCTTGGAAGCGCTCCATCTGGCCGCGGATTGCGATCCGTGCGACAAG
>JBCCCJ010000543.1:0-4845 GCA_039033615.1 Bacteroidota bacterium | reverse complement strand
GCTGATCACAACTTATTTGGATTTGGAAAAGATCCGCTTTGGTGATCGACTGATGATGAAGATTGACATTTCTCCTGACGTAAAGGAAGTCCCCATCCCAGCATTCATCCTCTCGACCTTGGTAGAAAACACCATCAAACATGGGATTGCCAAGATCCTGCACCCCGGGATTGTATCGGTCAAGGGATTTCGGGAAGGAGATTTTTTGGTGTGCGAAGTCGTAGATAATGGGCCTGGGATTGATCTGAGCCGGATTTACAAAAGCCACGGATTGAGCAGCAGCATTTCCCGATTGGAGAATATTTACGATCTCAAAAATTTGTTGTATTTTGAGAACACCGGAGAAGGCACCTATGTGCGCATGAAAATTCCTCTGGTCAAACACCCTCAACTGAAGGCTTAATACAAGCCGCCCATTCAACCGGAGGGATGTTACAATCTGGCACGTTTCCGCTTGTCGAAAAGCCTGATTACCTCGATCTTTCCCTTGATACGAATCGTTCGTTGATAGAAAAAGGCACGGGATTTGATAAAAGACAATCAAGCGCGAATCCCTTCGTTCTTTTTCTGCCCACCTACTTCGTTCTTTATTCGCGTATCCCGTACTGCATATTGCATTAGCCAACAACCTTTTTTAATTCCTTTGTATGCCGACCCTTCGCGTCCTGATCGCAGATGATGAGTTGCCCGCACGCAACAAGATGAAACGCCTGTTGAAAAAAATTGATGGTGTGGAATTGGTCCACATCGCTGAAAATGGATTTGATGCCCTGGAGCATGTTCAGTCCCTCAAGCCGGATTTGGTATTTCTCGATATTGAAATGCCTGGGATGAATGGCTTGGAGGTTGCTGAAAGCATCGACTTGGAAACCATGCCTTCGGTGGTTTTTGCAACGGCGTACAGCGAACACGCGATCAAGGCTTTTGAGCTCAATGCACAGGACTATCTCCTGAAGCCCTTCAACGAAGAGCGGTTGCGAGCGGCCATTGACAAGGTCAAAACCAACCGCAGCGGGACCTCGCTGGACAAAGAAAAAATTGCCCAGATCCTCAAATCTGAGCTAGCCGATGAAGTCAAGTCTCCTTTCTCCAATAAGGTGCCCATTCCTACGCGGGACCGCTACAAACTGGTGGACTACGAAGACGTGATTTGCATCGAAGTCGAAGAGCGGAGTGTCCGTCTGTTTACCAGTGAGAAAAGCTACCTCCTCAACCATACCCTCGACACCTTCGAACGGAAGTTGCCTTCGGAGATGTTTTTTCGAGTCAATCGCTCTTGCATCATCAATGAAAAGCACATCAAAGAGATCGTGATCTGGTTCGGCAACCGCTTCAAAATCATCCTGAGCAACGACAAAGAAGTCATCAGCAGCCGGGAAAAATCCAAAATCCTGAAGCAAAAGCTGAAATTCTAGCAAGCTTTCCAAGCGATACCCCCATCGGTATCCCTACCACATACCCGAAGCCCCGTTTGAATATTCAAGCGGGGCTTTGCTTGTTTCGCTACGAATCCCGCCCATCTTTATCCATCTGTCTTTTCTCCAATCCCTTCTCTCACCATTCCCCATCCTGTCCATTCTGTATTCCCCCATTTTCCTGGGTGTACGCCACATGTCACCAGAAAAAGCATATCCCAGCAGATGGCAGTCGCGATGCGCCTGCTTTTTTCTGTAATCTGTAAGGCATCTGTTTCTACCAAACTGCGAATCGCTCTGCGCTTCGTTTTTGTGAGAGTTGGTTCGGCATACTTCGACTGTCGCTCAGCACTAGCGCTCAGCACAGGCGCTCACCACACCTTTCCTTGTCAATAGACAATCACAGCCCGGAGGGATGCTCATTTCGGTAGCAAATCGAAGAGAGAAGTTTGGGAGCAGGCGCGGAGCGACTGCCACCTATCCCAACATCACCAGTGAATTTGTGGCATGTGACGTACCCCCCCCTTCTCCCAACCATTTCAAATCCTACAGATCCTGTTACTCCTGTCTCTCCCCCAATTCCTTCACCTATCAAATCCTGTCTCTCCAAAGATCTCTGCACCTCCCACCCTCTCCATTTTCCCCAAAGAAATTGATCCCCGATCATTTTGGCCGTTTCTTTGCAGGATGGCACAAATATCCCTGGTCCCCACCCCCATCGGCAACCTAGAAGACCTCAGCTTTCGGGCGCTTCGGATTCTGAAAGAAGCAGATCTCATCGCGGCAGAAGACACCCGCACCTCCGGCATTCTGCTGAAGCATTACGACATCGAGACGACTCGGGTGGCCCTCCATCAGCACAACGAGCACCGTCGGATTCACAGCCTGTTAGATCAGGTCGAAGTCGATGACCTCCACCTCGCCGTGATCAGCGATGCGGGAACGCCAGGGATTTCCGACCCCGGCTTTTTGCTGGTGCGCGAAGCCATTGCGCGAGAGTTGCCCATTCAGACCCTGCCCGGACCAGCCGCCTTGATTCCTGCCTTGGTGAGCAGTGGCTTGCCCTGTGATCGCTTTGTATTCGAGGGGTTTTTGCCGCATAAAAAAGGTCGCCAAACTCGCCTGAAAGCCATGGTCGAAGAAACCCGAACGGTGGTGCTGTATGAATCCCCTCACCGCTTGGTCAAGTTGCTGGAACAGGTATCGGAATGGGCGGGGGCCGATCGGCAGATTTGTGTGAGTCGGGAAATCAGCAAAAAATTTGAGACCCATCAGCGCGGCACAGTCGCTGAGGTACTGTTGCATTTCCAATCTCACAAGCCCAAAGGGGAAATTGTGGTAGTTCTGGCGGGGAAAAGCTGACAAAGTGGCATCCTGAGCAGGGAAAATCCGTTAATTAGGCGGGACCACCCCCAATGGAATGTAAATGGCTACCCCACCAGCATCATGAGTCTCTCCTCAAGTATCCGCAATTTGCGTCCCGATTTGGAAGCCTTGCTTCGCGAAACGGGAGAGTTTGTCGCCGCTGAATTTCAGCGTTTCTCCTACGATCAAGTCCAGTACAAAGCCGAAAACGACCCTTTTACCTATGTGGATGTGCAGGCCGAAGTACGCTTGCGCGAAGGCTGCGAGCAGTTGCTGCCGGAAAGTGGGTTCATCAACGAGGAAGCCGAAGACCGGCCTTCGAAAAATGGCTACGAATGGATCATCGATCCCATAGATGGGACCTCCAACTTTACCCACGGAGTGCCCCATTTTTGCATCAGCCTTGCCCTCGCATATGAGCGGGAATTGATTTTGGGATATGTGTACCAACCAATAACCGGAATGCTTTTCTCCGCTTTCAAAGGAGAGGGCGCCTTCTGTAATGGAGAACCGATCCAGGCAAGTCAGCGAAAAGACCTGAATTTGGGCCTGGTAGGAACGGGGTTCCCCTATGCCAATTTTCCCGAAAGAGAAGCCTACTTCCGCATGCTCATGGCCATCAAGGATCGTGCGCATGGCCTACGTCGCCAAGGCAGTGCGGCCCTGGATTTGGCATATGTAGCTTGGGGACGTTATGATGGGTTTTTGGAGGTAAATCTCAAACCCTATGACGTGGCTGCAGGGATCCTACTGGTGCAAGAAGCCGGCGGGCAGGTGAGCGATTTCACCGGAGGGGATCAGTATTTATTTGGGCGACAAATCATTGTTAGCAATGGATTTGTGCATCAAGACTTACTCGAAGTGGTACGCGAACACCTGCCGCCTTCATGGGAAGTAGCGGGAAATATGTAAATTTGTAGTACTGAGATTGCGCACGCAACCAAAGAAATATTCGGATGAAGAATTTTTTTAGCAAACTGTTCCCCTCCAAGAAAGACAAAGACTTTCGGGAACTGTCCCCCTATGTTGATCAGGTGAACGAAGCCTTTGCTGAATTGACCGACCTGAGCGACGACGAATTGCGGGGCAAAACCATTGAGTTCCAGGAGCGGATTCAGGAACATACCGCCGATACAACGTCGAAAATTGAGGAATTGAAGGAAATGGCTGACAACAGCCTGAACATGTCCGAAAAGGATGACCTCTTTTCTGAAATCGACGAACTGAAAAAGCAACGCTACGAGGAGTTTGATGAAATTCAGTCGCAACTGATCCCAGAAGCCTTCGCGGTCATCAAAGAAACGGCTCGCCGTTTGTCCCTGAACAAGCAATTGGTGGTAACGGCCAATGACTACGACCGGGAGCTAGCTGCCAAGAATGAGTACGTTGACATCCAAGGCGAGCAGGCCATCTGGAAAAATAAATGGAAAGCCGCCGATGCGGAGATCGAGTGGAACATGGTCCACTACGATGTGCAGTTGATGGGGGGCACCGTGCTACAACAAGGGAAAATTGCAGAGATGGCTACCGGGGAAGGAAAAACCCTGGTCGCGACCCTGCCAGTATACCTGAATGCCATCACCGGACTCGGTGTGCACGTGGTTACGGTGAATGATTACCTCGCTCGACGGGATGCCCAGTGGAATGGACCCATTTTCCAATTTCATGGCCTGACGGTAGATTGCATCGACCTGCACCAGCCCAATTCTGATGAGCGCCGCAAAGCCTATCTCGCCGATATTACCTACGGCACCAACAATGAATTTGGCTTTGACTACCTCCGGGACAACATGACTACTCACCCGGAGTATCTGGTGCAGCGGGAGCACTTCTACGCCATCATTGATGAGATTGATTCGGTCCTGTGCGAGGAGTTTGGCGCGTGGCTGCACGTCGACGCCGCTTTCGGCGGTGCCGCCTGCCTCGTGCCCGAGCTCAAGGAGACCATGTTCAAGGGTGTCGAGAGGGCCGACTCGATCACGTGGGACGCGCACAAGACTATGGGTGTTCCAATCACTTGCTCCATTCTACTTACCACCAGGTAAGATCTGGTTTATGTTTGGTG
>JBCCCJ010000542.1:0-4847 GCA_039033615.1 Bacteroidota bacterium | reverse complement strand
TTCCTTGATTCCCGCCAAGCCGGGATCTTCGACTGGAAAGAAATATCTACGCGAAAAGAGGAAGTTATTTTTCAAGTCTCACTTAGTTTCTGCCAGAAAGAAATCTTTTGGCTCCGATAGGAGTAGTAGGGCAGTTCACAGCATAGATGCCGAGCTGTGACAAAAGCCAACCGAGGGGTAAGAGGGGGAGGTTGATCCCCCTCTACCTGCTACACCAGAGGAGTCTTCTGAACAAGTACCCCCTATAATAACTACTCGCACTTTATTTGTTGAAACATGAATCGTTTCCTATTTTGGTTGATTGTGTGTTTACTCCCCCTTGGCTTGACTTGCGGCCCCTCGGTCGATGGGCTGCTGGTTCATACTTTGGAGGAATTCAACGCAGCAGCTACACAAGTTCAGGCCGGAGATCGAATCGTCCTGGCAAATGGCGTTTGGAAAGACACGGAGCTGAAATTGTATGGCCAGGGAACAGAAGCTGCGCCCATCGTTCTGACCGTTCAGGAAAAAGGGCAGGTATTCCTCGAAGGCGCGTCTAACCTCAGAATTGGGGGAGCCTACCTTCACGTGGAGGGTTTGGTGTTTCGGAACGGATACACCCCTACTGCTTCCGTCATCAGCTATCAGACCAGCAAAACCGAATTGTGTACCCATTGTCGGGTAACCGAGTGTGTCATTGACGACTACAACCCCGCCGAACGCTTTGATTCGAATTACTGGGTGTCGATGTATGGCAAGAACAATCGCTTTGATCACAACTATTTGGTAGGGAAGCGAAACCAGGGGGTGACCATGGCCGTCCGGCTCAATAGCCCGGAAAGCCAGGAAAATCATCACCTGATTGATCACAACCATTTTGGGTATCGGCCTACGCTGGGCTCCAATGGAGGGGAAAGTCTGCGGATTGGTACCAGTCATCATTCCCTTACCAATTCCAATACCCGAGTCGAAAACAACTATTTTGAATGGTGCAGCGGGGAGTTGGAAATCATCTCCAATAAGTCAGGTCAGAATGTATTTTTCAACAACACTTTCTTTGAGAGTGCAGGAACTCTGACCATGCGGCATGGGAATGAGACCCTCGTCGAAAACAATTATTTCATCGGTAATGGTCGCCCCAATACTGGTGGAATTCGGATCATCAATGAGTCCCAGACCGTCAAAAACAATTTCATGCAAGGCCTGACCGGAATTCGATTCCGCTCGGCCCTGACCATCATGAATGGAGTGCCCAATTCCCCGCTCAACCGCTACTTTCAGGTGAAAAATTCAAAAGCGTCCTACAATCTGCTGATCGACTGTGATGCGGTACAATTGTGTGCGGGCAGCGATGAGGAAAGAAGTGCTACTCCGATTGATACGCGCTTTGAGAAAAACGTATTCTATCGTTCGCAACCTGGCAAATTGTTCACCATCTATGACCGAGTGGATGGGATTGACTTTGCGGAAAATGCGCTCAGCGAAGGGGTGGAGCCGCCAGCGTATCAAGGAAAGGTGTTGCCCGCCGGTTTTGTGTCTCTTCCCTTGGCATTGACCACTGGCGCAGATTTGCCTCAAGTGAAAAACTGGGAAGAGGTAGGCCCAGATCGAAGCATCGAACGACCTACTGCTGAGAATACCGGACCTTCCTGGTACGCTCGCAAAGACTACCGGATTCAGTTTAACACCGGAAAAGAAATTCAGGTGCAAGCCGGGGAAAACAGCCTTTCGGACGCCATCAAGCAATCCCAACCTGGGGACATGCTGGTCCTTGCGCCCGGTGAATACCACCAAACCAAGGCCATTGATGTGCGGCATCCGCTGACCGTTCGGGGAGCCGACGCCCAGAATCAACCCGTCCTTACCTTTGAGCGCAATTCCCTGTTTCACATCGAAAACAAGGGCTCGCTCAAATTGAAAGGATTGCTGATCTCGGGAGCTGAAAGTGATGACAAACCAGGAAATATGGTCATTCGCAGCAGCCGATATGCCATGCCGTACAATTACCAGCTTCAGGTGCTGGATTGCGAAATCAAGGACCTGGATGTCAACCATAGCTTTCACTTCCTACAGGTCTTCTCCCATACCTTTGCAGATTCGATTGTCCTGAGAAATACCACCTTCTCCAACATCACGGGCAATGTACTGGCGTTGGATCGGGAAACCGAGGACCTTGGCATCTACAATGCCGAGAATGTCTGGATCGATCAATGTCACTTTGAGGAGGTGCAAGGTGTGGCACTGCGACTGTACCGAGGAGGCAGGGACGAAAGTACGTTCGGACCCATTTTAGACTTGACGAATTCCACCTTTGAAAGGGTAGGGCAGGGGAAGCGAAATCCTCATGGCGCGGCCATTGATTTGCACGGGGTGCAGCTAGCGAAATTGGATGCTCTTCACTTGGAAGATACCCCAGGCTTGCGCCTTCACCTCATCGTCGGAGACCCCATCATTGAGGTGAGCAACTCTACATTCGTCAGCACGCCTTCGATCCGCGCCAATTCTACTGCGTGGACCGCTAGCCAACTTCAGTTCAAATGAAACAGAAAGGAAGAACATATCGCCTCCTGATGATAGGGTGCTGCTTCCTTGCTTGGAGCATTCTCTTTGCCCAGCAACACCCTTATGTGGGGATGTCTGTAGCAGGCGTAAAAGCCATCCGTGCTGGAGAAACGCCCCCGGTGTTTCAGCAAAGCCTGGCATCCACCACGATACGGGTACAGCAAGCGATGCAGGAGGAACAGCTTGTCCCCGTGCCCAAAGACCTGGGGGGAGGCTTTACCCACGAACAACATAAGCAGAACTACCAGTTGATGTATCAGGCTGCGACTTTGTACCAACTGACGGGAGAAGAAGCCTACGCAGAGTGGGTGAAGGAGATGTTGGTCGCCTATCACGCCCTTTTCCAGAAGATTGATCGCCACCCTTCTGACCGGTCCTATTCCCCTGGCAAGTTCTTTTGGCAATGCCTGAACGACGCCAATTGGATGGTCTACACTTCGCAGACCTATGATTGTGTGTTTGAGTACCTGAAACCGGAATTGAGGGAGCAATTGGAGCAAGAGCTGTTCCGACCGTATGCCGATTTCCTTTCTCTGGAAAACCCCAAGTTTTTCAACCGGATTCACAATCACAGCACCTGGGCCAATGCCGCGGTAGGCATGATGGGAATGGCCATGCAGGACGAGGAATTGATTCAGCGGGCGCTTTATGGACTCTCTTTGAAAGACATCGACCTTTCTCAGAAAGACAACGATGGGGGCTTTATTTTTGAATCTGGTAAGGGAAAAGCAGGCTTTTTTGCTCAGTTGGATCACGCGTTTTCTCCAGATGGCTACTATACGGAAGGCCCATATTATCAGCGCTATGCGATGACGCCTTTTCTGCTCTTTGCCCGGGCCCTGAATCAATATGATCCTTCCCACCAAATCTTTGCCTATCGAGACAGCCTGCTGATCAAAGCAGTCCACGCCCTTGTCCAGCAGACCGATGCGGAGGGGCAGTTTTTTCCGATCAATGACGCCCAGAAAGGTATGTCCATCCAAGCCAACAGCGTGATCTCGGCAGTGGACATCGCATTTGGTATCCAACCTGACCCCATTCTCCTGGCCATCGCTCGGCTGCAAGGCCAAGTGCTGCTAGATCAGGATGGTTTTGCCATTGCCCAAGCGGTGGAAAGCGAAGCCGCCCACTCCTATCTTCGTCCCTCCGTGAGCTTGCGAGACGGAGAGGATGGTTCCGCTGGGGCCTTGGTGGTGCTGAGGGGGGGAACTTCTCCCCGCGAAATGGCCTTGGTTTTCAAATGCACGGCTCAAGGGCTTGGCCATGGGCATTATGACAAACTTTCCTATTCCTTGTATGAAGGAGCCAATGAGGTGCTTCAGGATTATGGGGCAGCCCGCTGGGTAAACGTGGATCAACAAGTCGGGGGGCGTTATTTGCCCGAAAACAAAAGCTGGGCCAAGCAAAGCATCGCTCACAATACCTTGATCCTGAATGAAACTTCGCACTTTGAGGGGAAATACGCCCAAGCAGAACCGCATCATTCGGATTGGCTGTTTACCGGAGAAGTACAAGCAGGGGTTCAGGTGAGCATCGGAGAAGATGCTCATGCTTATCCCGGAGCAAGCTTGCGTCGGATGCTGGTGATGTGGGAAGATTCTCTTTTTGTGCGCCCCTTGGTGCTGGATTTGTTTCAATGGAAGGGAGCAACAGAAGTAGGCCAGATAGACCTGCCTTTCCACTTTCGGGAGCATCTGCTCAGTACTTCCTACGAACTCTCCGCTACAAGCGCCCCTTCCATTCTGGGGAAAGCGCATGGCTATCAATACCTCTTGAAAGAAGCGAAAGGAACGCTTGAGGAGGGATGGGCGCAGTCCACTTGGCTCTCTGACCGCATCTTTTACACCCTAAGTCAACTGAGTGAAGCGGGCGATTCCATGCTAGTGGTTCGACTGGGCGCGAATGATCCGGAATTCCATTTGCGGAGGGAAGCGGCTCTGTTGTGGCGTCGTTCCCAGCAAGCAGACGGTTATTTCTTCTCGATCTTGGAGTCTCATGGGACCTATGATCCCGTTTCCGAAATTCCCACCCAGCCCTACAGTCAGATTTCAAGCATCGAGACAATTCTCGAAAATGAGACATATTTGTTGATTCGAATACAAACCAAGTCAGGAGCTAGCAGCATGTGTTGTATCGCCAGACAGGTACACGATCCTGAAGCTCAGCATCTTATCACCGTAGGAGGAACTCAACGAATGCAATCTCGGCTGGCGTTTCAGGCTCGCGCAACACCATCAATGCCGCGGGTCGGCGGTTCAAGTAAAACAACGCGCGTGCCTGCAGCAGCTTGTAGTCCTGTGACTCGC
>JBCCCJ010000541.1:0-4852 GCA_039033615.1 Bacteroidota bacterium | reverse complement strand
GTTGGGCTGCACAGGGATGTACTTGTCGGCGAATCGGTACAGAAACGCTTTCAGACTCACCGTGCGCGAGTTGAAGGCCGTTCGGTAGGAACAAAGGGCAGGATGCTATCTCCGGGAGGGATATTAGCGGGATAGTCCAGAAACTCAATCTGTATGTCAGCCAAGTTGAGGTTGGACGAAAGGGCCAGCCAGATGGGAACTCCTTCTGCATCGATGGAACCCGCATTGCCGTAGCTGATGCGCAGGGTATGACCGGGAGAAGTAGGATTGAAGCGGATTCGTCGAGGATTGATTACATCGGCATATACCCTCGGTTCCCGGCCCTGGACCACGCGAAATCCATCTTCTACGATGGTGGTGTCCCCATTCCCAATGATCCAAACGTCCCGCAGACCAAGGGGGGCATTTCGCAGGTTGAAGGTGGCTCGAATCTGATTTCCAAAGAATATCCGGGTCAGGGAGTCAATGGCTACCACATCATCCAAACCTGCCTTTCGCAAGATCACGGTGGGATAGGTGGTGAATCCAGCACCAAAAATATGGACTGTCACATCTCCGTTATTCCCGCCCACCTTGGGTTGCAGGGAAACGGGTTTTTCCTGAAACTCCGGAGAGCCTACCCGATAGGTAGCGATGTTGGGGGTGTAGGTGTCTTCTGCATCAAAAAAATCGCCCCCCAGATACACCAGGCTGTCGAGCACCTCCACATCAAATACCAGGTTGTTAATGTTCGTGCGGAGTCCCTGAGTCAGGCCAGACTTGGCGTCGATCCAGGCGAAATTGTCCGTTTGGGTGCCGTTGATTTCGGAGAAAAGGCCGGAAACAAATAGGTTTTCATCCCGCAGGCGGATTTGATTGATGCCAATGTTGGTGCTGATGAGCGAGGAATCAACCGGCACCCGCCACGGTAGGAGTTCCCCAGTGGTCCGGTCAAAGGCGGCCAGACGATCGCGAGAGGCTCCGTTGATTTGCCGGAAGTTCCCCCCCAGGTAGATGCGATCCGCTGAGACTTCGATGGCCGATACCCCAGCAGACAGTCCAAACAATCCCGTGATCTCTGGATTCCAATCACTCGCCTGCCCGTTGACCTGGATAGCGGCAAGTCCATCCCGGTTGACTCCTGCGATGCTGGTGAAGGAACCCGCTGCAAACATCATGGTATCGTTCCAGGCCAGGTCTCTCACTTGGTCGTTTGGCGAAGGATTCCAACTATCTACGCTGCCATCCGCATTCAGGCGGGCCAAATAGTTCCGGGGTTGCCCCCCAATTTCTGTAAAATTCCCTGCAACGTAGAGTTGCTCTTCCCTCGGATCCCAGGCAAGGTCAAACATCAAAAAGCCTCCATCTGCCTGCCAAGCGGAATCCACCAAACCCGTATTGACATCTACCTTCGCCAGGTTTTCTCTAGGAAGCCCTCCCACTTCATCAAAAGAGCCCCCCAAATAGATGTCTCCATTTTTCTCATCAATTTCCATGGTATTGATGAAATCATTGAGGCCCAGATCGGGATTCCAGGGAGTCAATTGCCCGGTTTTGGTGTCCACAGCGTACCCACCTCGACGTTCTCTCCCTATGAGGTGGGAAAATTCCCCGCCCACAACCATCATGGTATCGTTCCAGGCCAGGAAACGGGTTTCATCATTGGCATTGGGTTGATAGGAAAAAGGCGTACCCGTGTTGCTGTTGATGACCCCCAACTTGGCGCGGAATTGCCCTTGCAGAGAGTCGAAATTACCGCCGACCCACAAAGAGTCCCCCACAACTTCCAGGGCATACACCCGATCATCTGCTGGGACATGGATGGGCAATACTTCTCCGGTGAGGGGATCGGTCAGGGCCAGATTTTGGCGGGCGGAATCTCCGATGGTCCCAAAAGAACCGCCCACCCAAATCCCGGCCGGACTCAGGGCAATGTCATAGGCCTGTGGAGCACCAAATCCGCTGAGACCCGGATGCCAGGCGGTGAGGCTGTCTGCGGAGAGATCTAGGCACAGGACCCGACTCCTGCCTTCAGACTCATAGGTATCAAATGCCCCCCCAGCCATGGTGATTCCTCCAGACCGAGAAACAGTATAAACATCTGTATTGGGCTGCGGATTCCAATCC
This sequence comes from Bacteroidota bacterium, assembly GCA_039033615.1. Lineage (GTDB taxonomy): Bacteria > Bacteroidota > Bacteroidia > J057 > J057 > JBCCCJ01. The sequence goes on along the minus strand of JBCCCJ010000541.1, from coordinate 2,746 downwards.
AGGGGTTGTCCGGAGCTGATGGTGACCGCACCCAAAAAAGAGCGATCCTGTCCTCCCAATTGGGAAAAGTTGCCAGCTACCAGGATGGTATCATTGAACACGTGCAAGCCACGAACCGTTGCGTCAGCACCAGGATCCCAGGCCAAAACAGAGGGAGTATTGGCATCATTCACCATAGCCAGACGAGAACGAGGCTGTCCGTCCAGGCTGGTAAATGTTCCCGCCAGCATGATGGTATCATTGAATACCTTGAGATCGTTGATAACGCCATTGGGCGTCGGTGCCCACACGGAACGAGCAAAGTCGCTCCGATCTAACGCCATCAGATAATTTCGGCTCTCCGCTTGCAGAGCGGTGAAGCTCCCCCCCATCATCACTTGATTGCCTTGAGTTCCGAAGGTGTACACGGTTGCAGAGGCGTCGGGCGTCCATGAACGAAGACCTCCCCCAGGCAAATCAAACGCAGCCGCCCGCAGCCGATCCTGCCCGGCCGCCTGGGTGAAACCTCCTCCTACATACAACACATTGCCTTCGATGGAAATGGTCTCCACCGTGCTACTCGCACCAGGGTCCCAGGCTTGTACCGCTCCGGTAGCCAAATCTATCGCCGCCAGACGGGATCGACTTTGGCCACCTACCTGGGAGAATAAGCCTCCGATGTACAGGAGATTCCCATCAATGCTGCCCCCTCTGATTTGATTGTTCACGTTGGGATCCCAGCTTAGCGGTAGAGCAGAAGCTGGATCCAGGGCCGCCAGTCGATTGCGCGTTTGCCCACCGACCGTGGTGAAACTGCCCATGGCGATCATCATGGTATCGTTCCAGGCGAGTTGATAGATGGTGTTGTTGAAATCGGGATTCCAGGGAAGTACATTCCCGGAAGGGAGATCCACCGCTGCTGCCCGATTGCGGGCTTGTCCCCCGACATCGGTGAAGTTCCCCCCCATATAGAGGGTAGCGCCTACTTTTTGCAGGCTGCGGATGATTCCATTCACCCCCGGATTCCAGGTAAACAGCGTATCGTTGATCAGATTCACCGCAGCAATCCGCTCTTGGGAGGTACCGTTGATAGAGGTGAAAGCCCCAGCGATCATCATGGTATCATTGAAAATCGCGATATCATAGATGGCATTGTTGATGTTGAAGTCAAAATTTGGATCAACGGTGCTATCTGGCAGGATATGGGCCAAGCGCCGCAAGGTATTGCCATTCACCTGGGTAAAGGCACCTGCCACGTACCAACCGCCATTGCCGTCAGACTCAATGTCATAGACCGTATTGTTGAAGGTCGGGAAAGTCGGGCTGGGAATGGTCGCATTGTCGCTGAGCAGGGTAAGCCGACTGGCCGCCAGCCCATTCGCCCCGGTAAAGGAACCTCCGGCAAACATCATGGTATCGTTCCAGCCCAGTGCATTGACCTGACCGGATACCGGGCTGGGCGTTTGAAAGGGTACCCCTGTCTGTTTGTCCAGGATGGCCAGCTTGGGTTGTTGGCGTCCGCCAATGCTGGAGAATGATCCCCCAACAAAAATGTAGGTACCATCGGTCTCTAAGCTGGTGACCGTATTGTCGGCTTCCGGGTCCCATGAGAGCAAGGACAAAGTCGGGATGTCAATCGCTGCCAGGCGACGGCGAGTCTGCCCCAAGATGGATTGAAAGGAACCCGCGATCATCATGGTATCGTTGAAGACCATGAGGTCATATACACTGCTGTTCAGACTGAGACTAAAGCTAGGATCCACCGTACCGTCGGGAAGGATGTGGGCCAGGCGAGAAATGTTTTGCCCATCCACCTGGAAAAAATCTCCCCCCACATACCAGCCCCCATTGCCATCTTCTTTGATGGTCCGAATGGTGCCATTGAAGCGCGGAAAGTTGACAAGCGGGGATGCATCCTGTCCCTGAAAGGCGGCACCTCGCCCGGTAAATCTTCCAACCTGGGAATTGAAAGAACCAGCTGTATACAATTTTTGCCCGTCCAGGGTAAATGAATGGACCGTCCCCAAAGCAGGACTGAGTGTGGGGAGCATCTGGCCTCCTTGGATACTCAATCGCGCCATTCCGGGTTGGTAGCGACCACCGATGCGGGTAAACTGTCCTCCCACCATGAGGGAGCCATCGACCACCGCCAATGCATTGACGGTACTATTGGCTCCAGGATTCCAACTACTCAAGTTCCCCGAATTGAGGTCAAAAGCTGCCAGGCGTTCCCGATCCTGACCATCAATCTGGGTGAAGCGTCCCCCAATCATCATGGTGTCATTGAAGACCGCTAGTGCATGGATGTCATTGTTGACATCCGGCAAGAAATTCTGATCGACGGTACCACCGGGGAAGATGTGTACAAGGTTGTTGCAAGTGATGTCTCCCGCCTGATCAAAATCGCCCCCGACGTACCATCCGCCCTGACCATCAGGGATGACGGAACGAACAGTACCATCTATCACCGGAAAATTCACGTTTGGGAGGGAGTCAGTGGCCGGAATCCAGCCTGCCCCACCGCTTTCGACCCCTACGTAGGTAAAGCTACCTACAGCATAAAGGGTATCCCCTTTTCGGTCCAAGTCGAAGACCCGATTGTTGGGGGTATAGGTTCGAGGAACGTAATTCTGGGCGCTCAACCCAGCACAAATGAGCACATTCAGTGCACAGAGGAACATCAATCGTTTCATGCGGTATCTGTATGATGAGGAAATGAGAGACAAAATAGCCTCTTGGGAATTGGTGCATCATTCTACTCAAAAGG
>JBCCCJ010000540.1:0-4862 GCA_039033615.1 Bacteroidota bacterium | reverse complement strand
TTCGCCATCAAATGCTCCTTCAAGGATCGGTGGTGTTGCTTCACATAAGAAGCAGGAAGAGCGTAGACTGTCAGGCACATTCTACACCCAATGTCCACCCCCACCGCATAAGGAATGATGGCACCCTCGGTGGCAAGGACTCCACCAATTGGCAGGCCATACCCCTGATGCGCATCCGGCATCAAAGCCGCAGCTTTTGCAATGGGCAGGCGCGCCGCAATGTCCATCTGCTTGAGAGCACCAGCTTCGATGCCGTCCTCTCCATAAATTTGATAAGGAAGGCCTTTCTCCCTCAGCTCTGGATAATTTGGGGCGTTGGGATCTGGCTCTTTTGGAGCAAGCGCCTGAGCAACAGGCCCCAGAATTTGGTGTCGGTAATATTTTTCTGGAGTTTGAAGGACTGCTTGCAACAATTCCATTTGAACGGTTCGTCCCTTCTTGGCCAACTTCTCATGAGTCATGGCTGCTAGGGCCAATTGCAAGGCTTCTCCATGATCAAACCCCAATCTCAGCAAGTGTTTTTTCTTAATCTTTGCCATCTGATAGCAGTTTCTATGCTTCCGCAAATAGTGAATATAGGTATACGTCCCGGGGGTCCGGGAGATTGGCACCAAGGAAATACTTCCTCAGGACGGCTTCGCGTTGCATGCCTACGTGTTCCATAACTCGGGAAGAGCCCCGGTTTTCCACGTCGCATATGGCTTCTATTCGGACAACCTTTGGGAGTTGGAAGATCTCTGGGATGAGTCGTTGAAATGCTTCCGTTGTCAGTCCCTGGTTCCAATATTCGTCTCCAAGGACATATCCAACCTCCGCTTTGCACATCTCGGTCATCACGCTGATACAGCCGATGCTCCGACCGGTAGATCGCAGCACCATCGCAAAAGAGTAATCTGTTTCCCCTTCCCATTTCAATACCTCTCTTGCGATGAAGGCGTGCGTTTCTTCCAACTCCTGATGAGCTTTCCACCTCATGTAATAAGCAACTTGAGGGCGGGAAGTATAGGAGTCAAACAGTTCCTGCGCGTGTCGGTGTCTGAGACGTTGTAGTTCCAGTCGTTCGGTATGATAGAGCTCTTGCATGGAGAAAAGGATAGCAGACCCCAGGTTTTACAACTTGGGGCCTGGATGAGACAAAGGAATGCTTATGCCATCAGCAAATAGGGTTTCCAGGCGTCTTGAACGTTGCCGGAGAATTTGCTGAGGAACATGATGAAACTTGGCCGAAAAGGTTCATGACGCAAGCTCAAGCCAGCATCCTGGACCGAAAGATCTCCTTTTCTGGCGTTGCATTTGTGGCAGGCGGTGACGAGATTGTTCCAGATGGTCCGCCCCCCTTTTGCGCGAGGAATCAGGTGATCCACCGTCAATCGCTCGGTACTATCGCAATACACACACCGATTTCCATCCCGCTTGAACAGGTTCTGGCGGGTGAGGGAAATCTTCTTGTACGGCAAATTCACATAGGCTTGTAGGCGGATGACCGATGGAAAAGCAAATTCCTGCCGGATCGATCGCATCTTCCGGCTGGCAACGTCTGCCACCAGTTCCGCCTTGTTCGATAACACCAGGACTGTCGCCCGTTCCGGGTCGCACAGGCTGATCGCCTGATAATCCTGGTTGAGCACCAGTACTTGCATCATGAGTGAAATGATTAGTGGTGAAACGAAAAAATGAACTACAAAGCGAAGTAATGGAGTTGGTTGTTACGTGCCCAGGAACGTAAGAGGGCTTGCTCCTCGCTAGTAGGATGTCGGTTGGACTGCCCTCGCACTTCCATGATAGAACGTCCGTTTACCTGGATGGTCAAGAAAGACTTGGTCCTGCCACTGTTCCCGAAAGCACGCAAACTCCAAATGGTAGATTCACCCTTGTTGCACCGACTGGTGTAGGTGCGGATACAGTGATTCAGGCGTTGCCCTTCTTCTACCAACTCCTGTGGGCTGATTAGCGGAACGATCTGAACGGGAATTTTGTCCTTCTGCTTGATCAGGGTACCAGAATAGTTGGCGATTCCTACAAAGTTCCGTAAGGAGAAGCTTTCTGCCGGAGCCGACCAAAGCGCTTCCCACTTTTCCTTCAGTCGAAAGAGAGAAGCGATGCTACGACCTTTCAACTTGAAATAGGGATCTACTGGTGGGAGGTTCTCTAGGGTTCCATCTTCTCGCCGCAATTCCTGGCCAGCAATTCGGTACCGATATAGGAAGCTAACCAGCTCATGTAACTTCGGTAGGTCTATATGGGATGGATCTCGGAGCAGAAGTTGGATGAGGTCTCCTCCAAACTCAAATTCCTCCAAACTTTGCCCAAGCTGAGTACGGATCAGCTTTTTTGCCAATGTTTCCGGCGCATGTAGCGCCCGAGCCTGGGCCCAACGAAAGGCCATTGGAAGGGTACAATTGGCCGGGGCCTGACGAAAATGAATGGCCATGTTCTTACTGACTTTCACTGGCAAATCTGGAGCAGATCGGATGGTATGACCCTGAGCTATATGCAGGTACCATAAGATTTCCTGCTCATTTCGGTTGATCCAGGCGCGATCCATGAAAGCGGGCAGATCATCATACTTCACAAACAAATGACGAAGCAACTTGGAGAAAGAACCCCTCAGATTTTCTGCTTTTGGCCATTTCCAACTTGACAGATCTCGAATGAAATGCGGCTGATATTTCTGGACCAGGTGAAAGAAAGGCAAGGCCTCCGGATGGGTAAGAATGGCCTTTGGGACGGATGAGAATAATGATTTGCGCAGTAGGCGCGCTTGTTGTTTTTGCGTTTGCCTCGCGGCTTGATTCGCCTCCCGGCGGCGGCGTTTGGCTTCTTTTCTCGATTTTTTGCCGGACTCATGCGCCTGGAATAAGGCTTGAATGCGAGCTTCTTTGGCGGCTTGCTCCGCCAGTTGAATCTGACGTTGGCTGCGATTGGCCATGACATGGAAGTTGAAAAATGGTACACAATGCGACACGTAGATGGTCAGTAGCAAGAGCCGCAGGTGCGACCCCTTCAGGTTTCAGGCTGATGGCACCGATGTGGGTGCCGCAATCGGAAAAAGCAGTTCATTTCGCGCATAGATTCAGAGGATTTGATCAAAAATGAAACAACAAAAAGGCCCAAACCGATTCGGTTTGGGCAACACGTTTAGACAAAATATTTCTTCAGATCAGGCGGCTGCTGCTGAAATCAACAGGAAGCTTGACCAGGCTCAATTTCTTGACTGAGGCGATCCACCGCAGTACGAGCATCAGCCACTCGGCACTTGACGTGCTGCATGTATAGCTTGATGGCGGTGATTTTTCCTTCGTAAACCAATGCATTCAGGACGGCTTCTTTGGTTTGCGGCTGTAGATTCGATAGTTGTAGCTTGACCATGATGATTCTGGATTAGAGAATGGATTACACGAATAAGGACCGGAAACGGAAGCACTTTACACAAAAATCGCACATGAAGAGTACAAATTTGCCGAGTTCTGCCCATTCCGTTAATGGAAGGGGGCGGACCGCCAAAATCCCCACTTGATTTGTTTGTCTTCTACTCTTCCACCCACCCTAAAACCCACAAATAAGTGCAAAGACATAGATTTTGTGACTTCATTTTTCCAGAATTTGGTTCGCACGACGAGAGGGATTCGAACCCCCAACCTTCGGTTTTGGAGACCGTTGCTCTGCCAATTGAGCTTCCGTCGTGGAGAGATCCCGGCAACAGGATCGGTGACAAGTTTCGTAGCTGTGCGAAGGACCAGCAGAACATCTGGCCATCAATTTTCATGAATCGACGTCAAACTGGCCTGAAATCGACTTCTGACTTTGGTTCTGACCCTTGGCGATTCATGTTGGATACGCATCTCCTCATCAGTCATGCGGGAACGAACCACTTCGGTCGATCCTGTCTGGTGACGCGTGTGAGCGAGTCGGAATCTTTTCAATCGGTTGTAATACCACAACCGCACCAAGGGAGTGAATGGAGTTTTCATAGCAGTAGAGTTAGGGGTGAATCATGGAGCGCTTGGCGGGAATCGAACCCACATCTTCTGATTGGCAACCAGAGATCTTGCCATTGGACCACAAACGCTGAATGGAGAGAAGCGGGAGTCGGGATCGTTCTGCGTGGCAGAACTGCGAGAAGCGGGAGTTGCCCAAGGCAATATTTCCTGCTTTTCACCGAAAAATCTCGCCTCCCACCCCTCGCTTCCCACTTCAAAAAAAGAGTGCCTGGCGGGAATCGAACCCACATCCCCTGATTGGAAGCCAGGAGTCTTTGCCATTGGACCACAGACACTGATAAGGGAGGAGCGGAAGGCAGAAGACAGATGTCAGACCGCGCTGCTGTCAGAGGACAGAGTCTGACTTCTGTCAAGGAACTGCTCTGTCCTCTGACCTCTTTTGTACCCGGAGCAGGATTCGAACCTGCAAATCCCAGAGTTTAAGACTGGTGCGTTTGCCGTTTTCGCCATCCGGGCAGGAACAGAACGCTTCACTGACAGAAGACAGAAGTCAGATCGTCCCGGGGCCGGGACTGTCAGGCTTGGCTCCGTCTGACCTTTGTCAACATAGTGGTCTGTCCTCTGACCTCTTTTGTACCCCGAGCAGGGATCGAACCTGCAACCTCCGCCTTTTGAGGGCGGCGTGTCTGCCAATTGCACCATCGGGGCAGGGAAGGAGGGGGGAATCGGGATCACTTCGCTGCGAGAGTCGAGACAAGTTGTTTTTCTAATTACCTCCTTTTCAATTGGAATGTCTCGCCTCCCGCCTCTCGATTCTCCCCTTCCCAGTTGCGGGTGCAGGACTCGAACCTGCGACTTCGGCTTATGAGACCGACGAGATCGCCGCTTCTCCAACCCGCAAAAACGTACTCCGTGAGGGAT
>JBCCCJ010000539.1:0-4862 GCA_039033615.1 Bacteroidota bacterium | reverse complement strand
GCCGGGAAAAGCTGTTAGGTCTGAAGATGTTCCGATCAGCATTCGGCATTGAAAAGCTGTTAGGTCTGAAGATGTTCCGATCAGCATTCGGCATTCCTCATTCATCTGTTCGACATTACGTAGCTTTCCTCGACTCCGAGGAAGGGTTCCCCGCGGCCTGGAAGTCCACAGTACCTTTTGCCATCGGCAACACTTTCCATCTTTTCCTCGAAAAGCGGGTCGCTTTCCCTCGCGAGGGAAAACGGGGCGGCGCGGAAAGGGTTCAGCGGAAACTTGCCCTCGGCAGTCCGATTGTCGTTCGACATTCATCGGTTCGATAGGAAGGCATCTGCTAGCAACAGGCCAGAATCCTTATTTTTACATGTTCGATTTTTTCTTTTTCGGTTTTGACTTTCTCTGCTTCATGAGACGTAGTCTCCAGACTCACTTTCTTGCCAACAAAGCGTTGAGATTCCTCCCTCTGCTGCGCTTGCCTCTCCCTCCCAAAGGAGACATCCGCCCTCCTTGCCATCGGCAGTCCCGCTTCTCGCCTCCCGCAGCGAAGTGATCCCGCTTCCCCTCATCTCAAATCTCTTCTTATCTTTAGGGCGATCCCCCTCCCTGGCAAAAGCCAGCCTCGGGGGCGGGTGCTCCGGTCTCGCTATGCCCACCTCCCAACGCTTCTCCCCAACATGAGCTCACACAAACCTTCGCCCCCTATCGCAGGCCTTTTGGCCAGATGGGTAGGGATGGGCCTTTGCCTGTTGATCGCCATTCCAGGCACTTTTGCCCAATCGGGCCTTCTTCTGAATTCCGAACAGGCCGATCCCACTGCTCGCTTGATCTTTGTTGAAGGTGGAGCGGTATTGCACCTCCTGGGAACTGATGGCCGCTATCTGGCTTCCTGGTCGCTAGCGCCAGGCATGGAAGAAGCGCTTCCCATTTCTCAGGGCGTTGTCTGCGGCCGCTGGCAAAAAGGAGGCACCTTGGGTTTATTCAGCCCAAACGGAGCCAAGCTGGGGCAGTCCGATGATCCGCAAGCCGGGATGATGATAGACAGGAGGGGAATGCCTCAATCCTTGAGCCAATGGGAGGAAGCAGGAATTACCTCGGTGGTCAAACTGAATGCAAGTCTGGACGAGACTTGGCGGTGGGAACTCCGCGACGCTCGCAAAGATTGGAACAAGCAGGCTGCCTTGCCAGCTGATTTTCGGTTACATGGCCTCCGCCTCATTCCTCAGGGAGCTACCTTTTCCAATCGTCGCATCCGGGCGAGCCATCTTTGGGTCCACGGGACAGAAGGTCATATCGCAGTTTTGCACCCCAGAAGTGGGAAACTCCAGTGGAGTACCCAATGGGTAGGGGCTAAACAAGTCTTACCAATGAAAAACGGTAAGCTAGCAGCCTGGGTGCAAGTCGAGGGAGAGCAATGGCAACTACAAGTCAAAGGCCTGGACGCTTCGGCCCCTGAATGGAAATCAGAAACCTTCCCCAAATCCGCTGGTTCCCCGAGCCTGGTAGAACTGCCCAATGGCAATCTCCTGGCATCCGCTCCCGGTAGCGCAACGGTCCATGAATATGGAACCGAAGGGAAGATCGTCTGGAGTTACGCCCTGCCAGAAGGACAATCGGTGCAGGTGATGGGAGCCTTGACCCAACAGGAGTTTGCCACTTTCCTGCCGACTGGCGCTCCCGTGCCCGAATTTGACAACAAAGAATGGCGGGAAATCAGACGCCGAAAGCCCAATCAGGCCCAATACAAGCGCCTCACTCGCGAAACCCTGGCTCAGGTAGAGGCAGGCTACCTCGACGATGCCCAGCGTTTCATTGACAGCTTCCTCATAGAATATCCAGAGGATGCCGAGTGCTATTTTGGGCAATTCCAACTATATGCTCGGCTTGGCCTGTGGGAACAAGCCCTTCAAGCAGCTCAACAGGCCACCAAATTGGGCCTCCAACCCGGTCGATTCGCCGCTCCCTTGGGCAATTGGGGACAGGCAATCCTTGCCTATGAGCCGTTTGACCAGTGGCTGCGCAGCCAGGAGGTAGGACCCGTGATTCATGGTCCCATGCTCGGACAGGTGCAAGCCGATCAGGCCAAGGTTTGGTTGCGACTTCGCCCAGGAGCAAAGGCCAGTGTCCACGTCAAAGACGAGAAGGGAAAGATCGTTTGCCATTCAACTGAACAGCAAGCCGCGCCCCTTGCGGCTGGTGTTACCCACTTTCAACTCACCGGATTGAGTCCCCAGACCGATTATACCTACGAAGTCTGGGCCGAAGGGCAGCAGGTTGGTGAGGCTCACCGTTTTCAGACGCCGCCTGCGGCAGGCCAAGCCGGAAAGATTCGATTGGCCTTTGCTGGCGGGGCGGGCTACACTCCGCGCTACGAGCGCATGTGGGATACGATGGCGGTCCACCATCCACTGGCATTTTTTAGCATGGGCGACAACGTCTACATCGACCATCCGCTCCGTCCCTTGAACCAGCAATATTGCTATTACCGTCGCCAAAGCCGGCCCGAATATCGCCGCTTCGTTGGCGGTTCAGCCATCTACGCCATTTGGGACGATCATGACTTCACCTACAATGATGAGCGGGGCGGACCTGACCCCAATCAGCCTGCCTGGAAACGGGACGTGCTCTCCATTTTTCAGGAAAACTGGCTCAATCCCACCTATGGGGGAGGGGAGGAGTCCCCAGGCATCTGGTTCTCGACGAAGTTCGGGGAGGTAGAAGTCTTCTTCCTCGATTGTCGCTACTACCGCGACGACCCCAAAAAAGAAGCTTCTTCCATGTTGGGGGCGGTCCAAAAAGCTTGGCTGAAAGAAGAACTGCAGGCATCCACCGCCACCTTTAAGCTGATAGCTTCTTCGGTACCGTGGGCCATCGGCACCAAACCAGGCAGCCTGGATACCTGGGACGGGCATGCAGAAGAGCGAGAAGAAATGTTCTCCTTCATCGAAGCCCAACAAATCGAAGGAGTCGTGCTGATCTCTGCGGATCGCCATCGCTCGGATGCCTGGCGCATCGAGCGCCCGGAGGGCTATCCCCTCTATGACCTGATGAGTTCTCGCCTCACCAATGTCCATACCCACAAGATCATGCCGGGCTCCTTGTTTGGCTACAATCAGACGCCCTCGTTTGGCCTGCTGGACATCGACACCGACCGAGAAGATCCTCGCCTGACCTACCGCATCATCAGCATCGAAAATGAAGAAATCCACCGATTGAGTATCTTCCGATCTCAATTGACCTTTTCGGAATAGTCATACTGCCAACTACCTACTACTACTATCCAACTCCTCTCTCTATGCGACTGATCTGGTTCATTTTTGGCCTGCTCCTGCTCTTGCTGGGTCTGTGCATTGCGGCCTTCTTGCATCCTGCGGGTCAGGTGAGCACCATGACCCTACACGAACTCAATCCCGCCGGGACCGTGAGCCTTCTCAAAAGCCAAACCAATGGCATAACGCCTCCAGCCAGATTTTGGGGTGGGGTAGTAGCAGGGCTGACCGTGCTGGCCCTCATGGGGAGTTTGATTTTGCTGGGCTGGCAACGAAAACAAGGTACGGTAGCGCATCGTCCCTGGCTGATTGGTGGGATGCTGGGCTATGCGCTGTTGTTTGTCGGCTTGTGGAACAGCTATGCGGCCTATACCGCCACCGGAAAGGCGGCCATCATTGCTGGCTATCCCGTCCCTACTGCGTGGATGCTCTACGCCATCTGGCTCTGGCCCTTACTGATGGTATCGGTGATGATCTGGCGATTTGATGCCTGGTTTCTCGATCCAAAGGATGTGGAACGATTGGCAGAATTGGTGCAGGAGAATCAAGCTAAACAGGAACACTCATGAGCTGGGATCGAGATTGGACCACCCTATGGTCGGTGATCATCTACCTGGGGATTTGCGTAGTTGTGGGCATTTGGGCGATGCGCAGAACGCGCTCCTCCCATGATTTTTTCATGGCAGGACGAAACCTCGGCGTCTTTTTGACGGCCTTTGCCGTATTCTCCAGCATCCTGAGCGGATTTGGTTTTGTAGGAGGGCCGGGACTGGTGTACAAATTGGGCATGAGCTCGGTCTGGATGGTGGTGTGTGCCAGCCTGGGCTTTTTGATTTCCTTTTCCCTGGTAGGGAAGCGGATTCGCTTGCTGGCCGAATTGCGAAACTGTATTTCTCTTCCGGACGTTGTCGTCGCACGCTACAAATCTTCTTCCGTCGGCATTTCGGTATCGGTGGCAATTGTGCTGGGGGTACTGGGCTACCTCGCCTCCCAAATCAAGGCCATGGCCGTGGTCTTGCAAGATATTCTTGACAAGGAAGTCTTTTGGCCGGGGGTGAGCCTGGAGTGGTGCGTCTTGATTTCTGGTGCGGTGCTGGTGTTTTATACCGTCAGTGGCGGCATCATCGCTTCAGTCTATACTGACTTGATTCAGGGAGCGGTCATGATCATTGCTGCCCTGCTGGTGTTCGGAACGGTGGTGATGAGTTTCGAAGGCGGCATGGGCGAAGTCAGCACGACTTTGATGGAAGATGACCCCGAATCCATCGGTCCCTGGGGAACCATGGGCATGATTGGCTGCTTGTCCTGGTTCTTTGTGTTTGGCTTGGGCGGCAGTGGGCAACCTCACGTGATCACCAAGACCATGATGAACAAAAACGTACGGGACATCCGCCACATTCTGCCTCTTTCCATTTTTGGCTATTTGGTATCGGCCTTGTTGTGGATTGGCATTGGCTTGGCGATGCGGGCTCTGGTGATCAGTGGCGCGCACGATCCCTTGGTGAGCGCAGATGCGGCAGCTCCGGTTTTCTTGCAAGAATATGCCCATCCACTGCTGGCGGGGATTGTCTTTGCCGGTCTGTTTGCGGCGATTATGTC
>JBCCCJ010000538.1:0-4868 GCA_039033615.1 Bacteroidota bacterium | reverse complement strand
TGAGCTGTTTTTCTTGGAGCGCACTGACTTTTCCGCTGGGATATAAGATGATCACCTGAATGCCAGGGGTTTGCCAAAAACCGGATGCCACTGCTCCTCCGGTATCTCCAGAAGTCGCCACCAAAATGTGGAGGTCTTGCTCCTCTTTCTCTACAAAATGTCCCATAAGACCAGCCATGAAGCGAGCCCCGAAATCCTTGAAGGCCAAAGTTGGGCCGTGAAACAATTCAAGGATGGCCCTGTGTTCATCCAGCCGAATGAGCGGCGCTTCAAAATTGATGGCTTTTTCTACCAGTGGGCGCAGAACCTTGGATGGAATGGCATCAGAGAGAAGGTGGTCGCAAACCCTGACCGCAAGTTGGGGAAAAGAGAGTTCCGGTGCTGTTTGCCAGAACGTCTCTGGTAAGGGGGGCAACTCCCTGGGCATATACAGACCATTGTCAGGAGGAAGGCCCCGCAAGACTGCTTCCTGTAGGGATACGAATTGATTGGGTGAATTGGTGCTATACAGGCGCATGGAGAATGGGCGGAATGGTTTATTGGTGGTTAGTTGATTGGTGAATTAGGGATTGGTGGTTGGTTGTAGCATGGACTTTTCAGAACGCGTCGAGGATTGGAATTTGGAGGGCGCCTGAACTCCGACAGCACAGAGCTCTGTCAACGTAGTGATCTGACATCTGGCCTCTATTTTTTCCTTATTTCAAGCGCTGGGCTCCCAAGGTATTGATGGAAGAAATGAAGCGCTCTGAGGGAATGCCCCCGTCTTTGAAGGCGTATTGCATGGCAATGCCCACTTTGAAGGCAGTGTCATCTCCCTCACATAGCGCGAAAACGGCTGGTCCCGCTCCAGAAATGGAGCATCCCAACGCGCCTGCGTTCAAGGCCGCTTGTTTCACCTGATAAAAACCAGGGATGAGGGCAGCCCGGTATGGCTCGGCAATCACGTCTTGCAGAGATCGGCTGATCAGCGAAAAGTCTGACTGCATCAAACCTGCTACCATGCCGCCAAGATTGCCCCATTGGACCGTGGCTTCGTGCATGGGGATTTCTTTGCGAAGGATGTTTCGGGCCTCGACGGTAAGGATTTCCAACTGGGGTAAGACCACCGCCGCAAACAATTCCTGTGGGACCGGAATGTTGATGGTGTCCAAATCTTGATTGCTGCGAACCAGGACCATCCCCCCGAGCAAGCAGGGACCGACATTGTCTGCGTGGATGGCGCCCCCACTGGCGATGGCTTCGCCTTCCAAAGCAAAGGGCAGTAGCTCCTGACGACTGAGGGGTCTCCCGAGCAATTCATTGATGGCAACTGCTCCGGCAACGGCACTACACGCACTGGAACCCAAGCCACTCCCCACCGGAATGCCCTTGTGAATGTCCAATTCAATGCCTTGAACCACCCCCAATTGTTTCATGAGGCCCAACGCAGCCACCCCGGCGGTATTCTTTTCTGGAGCGGTGGGAATTTTGCCGCCATCTCCAAACATATTGATGGTCAGCCCTGGCTTTTGACAAAACCGAGCGACTACTTCATCTCCAGGTCGATGGATGGCAAATCCAAGGGTGTCGAAACCGCAAGCGACGTTGGCTACGGTTGCAGGGGCAAACACCTGCACTTCATTTTGAACCATGTGAGTTTCCTTTCTCCTATTCGATCAATAGTTTCTCATACACCGAAAGACCCGCTACTTGAAGCTCTATCAGGTACATGCCATGCGACCACGAAAGCAAATCCAATTGGTGCTGGCCCTGAGCGGTTCTGCCCAAAGGAGCCTGGTACAAGAGTTTTCCTGACAGATCTAGCAAGCGAATTTCGATCTCCTCGGGGGAAAGGAGTTCATAACTAAGGGTAGTCGAATGATTGCCGGGATTGGGGAATACCTTCCATTCCAGTCCAAACAACTCTTCTACGCTATCGAAAATATCAATTTGAATTTCCTCACAATAGGTATTGGTACAAATGTCATCATTGACCGTCAGGCAAACCTCAAATACGCCTACCGACTGAAAAATGTGGGAGGGATTCTCATCTGTGGAGGTGGTGCCATCTCCAAAATCCCACATCCATCCGGTTGGCGTGCCATTGCTTTGATCGGTGAATTGAATGGCCGAAAAGAGCTGCAAGGGACCAGAGGTGGAGAAATCGGTTACAAAATTTGTTTGGGTAGAAAGGAAGATCTCCTCGGTGATCTCACAGTTGATGCCATCGGATACGGTTACAGAATAAGCCCCATCAAACCCGTAAATGAATTGAGTTTGTTCTCCGGTGGACCAGTTGTAGGTGGCGGCAGTAGTTCCCCCATCCAGAAGCAGGGAATCTCCCTCACAGATGGTCGCATCGTCTCCCAAGTCAACCTGTAAAGTGGAAATCGAAATCTGAACGGTATCGCTGCTGGTACAGCCGAGGCCATTGGTGACCAAGACCGTGTAGGTGCCAGGAGTCATGACCGAAATGGTCTGGGTGGTATCTGCATTGGACCAGAGATAACTGGCTCCTGGATTTCCAGCGTCTAAGAGGACTGGCTCCCCATTACAAATGACGTCGTCTGCTCCCAGATCAACCATTGGATCTGAGACCTGGGTGATGAATACCGAGTCTCGGGTGAAGCAGCCGAATTGATTGGTAACTTCTACCCAATACCACCCACCTTGATCGAAGAAAACGCCCTGTGTGGTATCGCCGTTGGACCAAATGTAGCTTTGGCCAGGATTGTTCGCGTCGAGAAAGAACATTCCGCATTCCTGCCGATCAGGGCCTAAGTCCACCACCGGGTCCAAAGAAACCTCGACAATCACCGAATCTGTCGCGAGACATCCAGCTGGCGTCGTCAGTACCACAGCGTAATTCCCAGGAGAACTCACAAAAATGGTTTGGGTAATTGCTGGGAACGGTGTCCAGGAATAGGTGGTGCCTGGATTGGAGTCTCCTGCATCTAACACAATTGCTTCCCCCTGACAGATCGTTGTATCTGGTCCGAGGTTTACATCCGGCACAAACTCCACAAACACTTGGATAGAATCAACTTCCACACACCCTGCATTGTCCGAGACGATCACGGTGTAGGTCCCAGTTTCCCAAACATCTATGGCTTGATTGGTCGAACTATCCGGTAACCAAAGGTGATTGGCCTGGGGATTCGCCGCGTCAATGCTGATGGTATCACCCGGACATATCAATTGATCCGGTGGGAGAATGACATTGGTGGGAGATACCACCAAATTCAGGGTGTCAATGATGATGAAATTGTTGGTATCGATGACCGTTACAATGAATTGGCCCGTCGAGAGGGCAATTTTGTTACAAAAGGTATCGGTTACGGGATTGGTATTCCAACTGTAGCTGAGTCCACTGGGCACGCAGGCGTCCATGAAGACCGTATCCGCAAAGCAAATGGTCGTATCTGGTCCAAGGTCCACATTGGCCATGTCAGCGATGAATACATCATCGAACGCAAAACCATTGTACAAGCTGTTGCTCCCTCCTGATGCGTCAGACGCGAAGGCAAAACGTAGCAGGACATTGGGTTGACCAGCAAGACCATCTAAGGCGTGTTGCGAAGAAACCCAGCCCGCAGAACCGGTGCCTCCCGCCAGGGTACCAGTCCAACCATGACTTTGACCTCCCGGTCCGCTGATTCCCCCGCTGATCCCATTGTCATTGTACCAGGCGACCTGATCCCCATCGGAGCCGATCCGCTGCCAGGTAGTCCCACCATCAATGGAAGATTGGAGGACTGTCCCATCCACACTGAATTCACTTTCCCAGAACACGCTGACCTGAATGCCAGGATTTTGAAGGTTGGTGAAGTCGTAACAGGGGCTGATGACCTGAGAATATTCATTGGGGAAGTAGGCATACGGGACCAAAGGCGGCAGCACAAAGGCATTGGTGCTGGTAAGCCAACAATTGGTGCCGGAAGCGGCGGAGTTGATGACAGGATTATTGGGGGTATTCCACTCCCAGGAGTTGGCGGAACTTTGCCCTGGCAAGATCGCGCTAGTGGTCCATCCGCCATTGCTGGCTTCAAAATCTTCCAAATATGGAAACGTATCAATACAGGCCTGAGAAAATAGCGGGGCAAATTGCCCAATCAGTACGCCCAAGGCGAGGAGGTATGGTCGGATCGTAGAAATACGTTTCATGTGCCACTTGGAATTAAGCCTCAATGGAGGAATAAAGGTAGGGAATATTTTCAGCTTTATGTGCAGATGTCTTTCGTTTCGAAATTCCCTAATTGCTTAGAAACCAAAAAAAAGCCCTGACCTACTTGGCCAGAGCAATCGCTGTATCAGCGGAGGTTCTATATCTGAGAATCAAACTCCCACATTGGGACTGCGAAAGGAAAAGGGGACCACCACCCAGGCGGTTACGGCTTCTCCATTTTGTATGGCAGGTTCGAAGGTGATCAGGGGGGCATGAAGTTCACACGGGATTCTGAGCAAGGGATGAAAGCTTTCCATGATGGTATGCTTGACGTATTCTCCCTCTTCATTGACCAGGATTCGCAGGACTACTTTTCCTTCTATGCCTGCATCTTTGGCCTTGGGAGGGTAGCCAATGGAGTGCTTCACCTCTTTGATGTTCAGGGGTTTAGCTGGGCGATTGGCAGGCGTACTGGACCAGTTGGTAGTGGGGGAAGTAGAAACGAACAGAGAGCTGCCAGCTTCAGTCAGGGAATTGGGTTGAGAATGACCCGCGACAAGAAGCAAGAGCATGGTCATGAAGGCGGAAGAAAGGGCAAGAGGGTTGAGCATAGGTCAGGGATTACAAAAGGAAACAAAAGAAGAGCTGTCCTTACGTAATTGACCAAACAGTATGCCAACGGGCCTCTGAAAACAAGGCAAAGACGCCAACCAGCTTCGAGTGC
>JBCCCJ010000537.1:0-4882 GCA_039033615.1 Bacteroidota bacterium | reverse complement strand
CTGTCGTCTGTCTTCTCTTCCTTGGTGGATTAGGATTCAAGAAAACCTCTGACAGCAAAGCGTTCTGTCAGCGAAAGCGGTCTGTCGTCTGTCTTCTCTTCATTAGGAAATTCAGTTGTTTGAAGTAGCGCGGACTTCCAGGCCGCCGCGATGATTGCTTACCTAGGGAAGGAAAGAGCTCGTTACCTTCGAAAAAGGGACTATAAAAAACTTCTGACAGCAAAGCGTTCTGACGTCTGACCCCTGACAGCGAAGCGATCTCTTCTCCTCTCCTCTCCTCTCTAGCTAAACAAGCGAACTCCATCGTTGAAGAACACCAATAGCATCAGTCCCAGGATCAGGATGAATCCGATTTGCTGAGCGATGATGCGCACCTTGGGCGAAGGTTCCCGCCGGGTGATTGCCTCGATCAGCAAAAACACCACGTGTCCCCCATCCAAGGCCGGAATTGGCAGGATGTTCACCAAGGCCAGAATCATGCTCAACATGCCCGTCAGCGCGAGAATCCCCGCTACCCCCCTTGCTTTCCAGGTTTCTAGCAATACTTTGCCGATTTGCAGCGGACCCATCACTGAGCGGCTGACATCTACGCCTTCCCGACCCAAGTTTTTGAAACCTTGTACGTTGGTACCTAAGAAACCAAATGCCGATCGAACCCCAGGTCCAAATGCCTCGAAGAAGCCATATTCTACCGTATCAAATGTGAAGATCTGGTCCACAGGAATGGTCCCCACCCCCAAATAGCCTTGAGGACTGGAAGTAACCAGCAATGGAGGCAGCGTCTTACCGTCTCGTTCTACCGTTACCTGGATTTCTTGGCCGGCTTTCCCCTCCATGAAATCGCTGATCTGATAAAAGCGATTGATTGGGGTACTATCCAAGGCCACAATCCGATCTCCGGTACGAATCCCCGCTTCGTAGGCAGGCGCTGGGATATACTGAGGATTTTTGGAGTCCCGAGATACGTTGATGGAGTCTCCCACCCGAACCAGAGAGGGCATAGCCGGAGTAAAAGGACGGCCATCTATGGTGTCGCTACTGAAATAATTCTGCACATTCCCCGGAATGCGAATGGTATCTATCTGCCCATTGCGACGAATTGTGAACCACGCATCGTCTTCAATCAGCAGACTCTGATCGTTATAATCATCCAGAAAAGGAAAGGTCTCCCCTTTGAAAGTCAACAATTCGTCCCCGCTCCGAAAACCGAGAAAATAGCCAAGTGGATAAATTTTGGTGGAATCCCTGGCTTTGGACTCCTTGTCTATGGTTACCCCATAAAACGGCTCTTCGATGCGCAGGCCGTATTTGACTTCTGCCATTGGTAAACGGGTGTCGCCATAGTTGAACTTCATCATGGAGAAGATGAAGATGCCTAAAATGACGTTCATGATCACGCCACCCGTCATCACAATCAGCCGCTGCCACACGGGCTTGGAGCGAAATTCCCAGGGTTTGGGCATCCACTCCGGCGGATTGTTGGGATCAATTTCAATTTCGCCTTTGCGGTAGCGTTCCCGTTCTTTTTCCTTCTGAATGGTATCCTCATCCAACGACTCATCAATCATCCCCACAATCTTCACGTAGCCGCCCAAAGGCGTCGCGCCGATTTGGTATTCGGTTTCCCCTTTTTTGTAACTGAAAATTCGAGGGGGAAATCCAATCGAGAAGACATCTACCTTAATTCCGAACCACTTTGCGGGCATAAAATGTCCCAGCTCGTGAACCGTGACCAGGATGGTGATGCAGATCAACAACAAACCGATGGCGCTGAGGATGTCCCACATCAGTTCAGACTCTCCCACCACGTATCCCAACGCAATCGCCACAATGACAACTCCCGCAATTATGGCCAGCCGCTTTAAGCTGCTATTTCGTTCTTGACTCATTTCGGAATTTTCTCAAAAATAATACCTGAACAGGCAGAAAAAAAGCGAGTTCCCTCTACAGGAAGAAAGTCTTTTCTCTCTGTACGTACCAACCGCGAATTCTCCGCTTTGTTACGGCATTTGTCGCGCGCGATGCATCAACCACAGATCCAACAGACTGACCGCCGCCATGGCCTCGACGATGGGCACCGCTCGGGGAACTACACAGGGATCGTGCCGACCTTTGCCTTTGACCACGGTGGTTTCGCCCTCGGTATTGATGCTTTCCTGGTCCTGCATGATGGTCGCCGTGGGTTTGAAAGCCACCCGAAAATAGATGTCTTCGCCATTGCTGATGCCCCCTTGCACCCCGCCAGAATGATTGGTGCGGGTACGGACTTCCTCCCCAGCTTGATAAAATAGGTCGTTGTGCTCGGAGCCATAGAGTTTGGTTCCATCAAAGCCGGAGCCGATTTCGAAGCCTTTCACGGCATTGATGCCCAACATCGCCGCACCCAATCGGGCCGGCAATTTGTCGTAGATCGGTTCGCCTACGCCTGCGGGAACCCCTCGAATGCGGCATTTGATGACTCCACCGACGGAATTGCCCTGCTTACGGGTTTGGTCGATGTGCTGGTACATCCGCTCGGCAGTCGCTGGATCTGGACAACGCACGGCCTGCATATATTCGGTGGTGAGGGCGATTTCTTCTGGTTCGCCCGGCATCTCTATTTGGTGAATGGCCTGTACCCAGGCTTCGATCTTCACCTCTCCCAATTGAGTCAGAGCCAATTTTGCGACCGCCCCAGCGATGACTCGGGCCAGGGTTTCCCGCGCTGAGGAACGACCGCCGCCTTTGTGGTCGCGGATGCCGTACTTGGCGAAGTAGGTGTAGTCGGCGTGGGAAGGTCGGAAATTTACCGCGAGGTGATCATAGTCTTTGGAGCGCACATTTTCATTGGGCACAAAAAATCCCAGCGGCGCTCCGGTACTGATTTCCCCCACATGGCCGGACAGCAGTTGATAGGTATCGCTTTCCTTCCGCTGGGTGGTGATGCGGCTGGTGCCGGGCTTGCGGCGATCTAGTTCGGACTGGATGAATTCCCGATTTAGCTGAATTCCCGGCGGGCAGCCGTCGATGACCACGCCGATCCCTTCTCCATGCGATTCCCCAAAAGTGGTAAAGCGAAACAGATTCCCAAATGAGTTGGACATATTCGATTGAGTTACAAACGGAACAAAAGTGGGATTTCTCGGGCAGAGTGGCAAGTACCTGCCCTCATTGGAGCCTTGCCGAATTTCCTGTTTCTTTGCGCCAACTTCTGCCGCTCCCTATGGTTTTCAGCAGTGCTACCTTTCTCTTCTATTTTCTGCCGGTTTTCCTGCTGCTGTACTTGCTGGCCCCTACCCGATTCAAAAATTGGGTCGCCCTGCTGGGCAGTTTGGCTTTCTATACCTGGGGAGCACCTAATTTTGTGCTCATCCTCCTGGGGGCGATTGGGGTGGATTTTTTCCTGGCAAAATGGATGGGAAAGGAATCCCGACCGAAGCGCAAAAAGCAAATCCTGGCCTGTTCGCTGGTCCTGAACGTCGGCTTGCTCGCCTATTTCAAATATGCCAATTTCTTCGTTGACAACCTGAATCAAATCCTACAAAGCTGGGGAGTCAACTCGGTGGAGTGGGTGGCGGTGGCCTTACCCATTGGCATTTCCTTTTTCACCTTCCAAAAGATCAGCTATGTCCTGGATGTCTACCGAGGCACCCACGCTCCGCTGACTTCTTTACGGGATTATGCCCTCTACATCTTGCTGTTTCCCCAATTGATCGCCGGACCAATTGTGCGCTATCACGAGGTGGCAGATCAATTGTTGGAGCGCAAATCTCAATTATCGGCTCCTTTTGCCCTGGCGGGGATGTTTCGCTTTGTGATTGGGCTGAGCAAAAAAATGCTGATCGCCAATCCGCTGGGCAAAACGGTGGACATCGTCTTTGCCGGAGACCTCAGTCAACTCGGCACCGGAACCGCCTGGATCATCCTGATCGCCTACGCTTTCCAGATTTACTATGACTTCTCCGGCTATTCAGACATGGCCATCGGGCTGGGGCAAATGATGGGCTTTCGCTTCCCGGAAAACTTTCGCTTTCCCTACACTTCGCGCAGCATCACCGAATTTTGGCGGCGCTGGCACATCACCCTCAGTCAATGGATGCGCGACTACCTCTACATCCCGCTGGGCGGCAATCGCCATTCGGCCTCTCGCACCTACCTCAACCTCTGGATCGTCTTTTTGATTTCGGGGCTCTGGCATGGAGCCGCTTGGAATTTTCTGATCTGGGGCATCTGGCACGGCAGTTTTTTGGTGCTGGAACGGCTCTTTTTGGGTAAAATTTTGAAGAGAATCGGTGCGCTCCCCTCCCTGATCTATGCCTTTCTGGTCGTCTTGATCGGCTGGGTTTGGTTCCGGGTAGAAAGTCTGGGAGACGGCTGGCTCTATCTCCAACAACTCGCCGGGGCCGATGGCGGTACCGAGCGCTGGTTTCATCCCTACTATCGGTTCAATCTGATCCTTGCCGCGGCTTTTGCCTTCTTACCCGCTTTGTTTCAGTGGGAAAAACGCCTGGAATCCTGGTTGGAGACCAGTACCCGTCCCCTGGCGATTTGGGGAAAAGCCTTATTGGCCGCGGGTCTGTTGCTCCTCTGTTTCAGTGAAATCGCCACCGCTAGTTTCAATCCCTTCATCTATTTCCGCTTTTGAGAGTGTCTCCCGCCCATATCGCCTTTGCAGTGTTGCTGCTTCTACTCGGCACGCCTTTGCTGGTGCAGCTGATGCCGGCAGACTGGGTGTCTTTCCGGCCCTTGAAGGGATATCAAGCGCCCAAGCAGTTACCAGAAATGAGCTGGAAGGCTTGGCAGGAAAGTGGAGACGGCAAGTTGCAAAACCAGATAGAGGCGGGCTTGAATGAGCACTTGAAGCTGCGCCCCGGCCTCATCCGCCTCAACAATCAGGTCAAAT
>JBCCCJ010000536.1:0-4886 GCA_039033615.1 Bacteroidota bacterium | reverse complement strand
TCGTCTCCGTGCGCGTGTCCTTCGTCCTCATGATCATGGCCATTACCCTCCGCGTGGGCCGTGCCATC
The DNA here is from genome assembly GCA_039033615.1 of Bacteroidota bacterium. GTDB lineage: Bacteria > Bacteroidota > Bacteroidia > J057 > J057 > JBCCCJ01. Next base: position 4,818 of record JBCCCJ010000536.1, on the reverse strand, counting down.
GTCGTGAGTGTGCGCGCCCGACGGCTCGGCCGAGCAGGCTCATGCACGACCTCTTTCCCATTCCCCCTCAACTGGGTGATCAGTTCCTCAGAATCAACCAGATTCTTGGAACAACCCAATGTAATCACATTGATATTTGCCGCTTTGGGAGGGGAGGATTTCCTCGGATTGGTTTTCATGTAGCAAAACTACAAAATTGTCCCGTTTTGCCACGGAGAGAAAAGAAGCTTCCCCTTTCAAAAGCTTCCGTTTCGAAAGTTGAGGGTAAACCCTGCTTCGTAGCGAGTAATGGCGGTATTCGGTTGAGCAAGGGGCAAACTGACTTCTGGTTGAATGGTCAGGCCCCATCTTCCTTCCGCCAGAATGGGCACTTCTACGCCGATCAGCAAATAGGTGCTGCGAAACTCATTGGGCCAGCGTGCCAATACTTCGGTTGCCTCGCCGGACGTATCCACGGTTAGGCTTCGGTTCCACACGGGAATCTTTCTTCCTAGACCCGAAAAAAACATGACTCCGGCCCCAGCATCGGTGAATAAAGTATAGCCAAGCACCATCTCAGGATTGAGATAGTGGATTTGGGTTTGGACAAAACTGAGCCCAAAGGCGCTGCCCAATTCCCGCTCGGTAAAACGAGATCGCTCTTGTCGGTACCCCAAACTGATGACTGCCGACAAAGGACTGTGCCATTCGTATCGCAGCAGCGGTTGCAAGCGGATGATGGTGGGGACTGGTTTGCGAAATATGTTGGTTTGCTGAATGTCAGCTCGGAGAGAAGTGCCGATTCCGGCATACCAGGAGCCCTGCCCATGCGCTGATAACAGCATGCCAAAGCAGAACAGCAGACCCCAAAAGCAGGAAAATATATTCAGTCGCATGACCCAAACATACAGAAAAAGCCGTGATCGGTCAGGGCAAAGAAATTGGGATGGTCAGAGAAATTGAAGCTTACGCTCTCTGGAACATTGAGTCGATAAACGCTCGTGGATCAAAGACTTGTAAGTCATCCATGCCTTCGCCTACACCGATGTATTTGACGGGGATTTGAAACATATCCGAAACCCCGATCACCACGCCACCTTTGGCCGTGCCGTCCAATTTGGTGAGGGCCAAAGAACTGACGTCGGTAGCTTCGGTAAATGCTTTGGCTTGGCTGATGGCATTTTGACCAGTGGAGGCATCTAGGACCAGCAATACGTCATGTGGCGCGCCAGGCAATACTTTGCTGACGCTTCGCTTGATCTTGCTCAATTCTGCCATCAGGTTTTTCTTGGTCTGAAGACGCCCCGCGGTATCAATGATGATGACATCTTTGTTGGCCGACATTCCTTTCTGAACCGTCTCATAAGCGACCGCTCCTGGATCAGTATTCATGCCCTTGGAGTGAATTTCTACCCCGCTGCGCTCTGCCCAAAGTTCCAACTGAGAAACAGCTGCCGCCCGGAAGGTATCAGCCGCTCCCAGCAAAACAGATTTGCCTTGTTGCTGCCAGCGCCAAGCGAGCTTTCCGATGGTGGTCGTTTTGCCGACCCCATTGACCCCAACCACCATGATGACGTGGGGAACCTTTTTTCCATCTGCCTCATGAGTCGGAATGTCAAAATAATCCCGGCTTTCAGGATGGTTCTCCAGGATGAGTTGTTCAATTTCATCTTTCAGGAGAAAATCCAATTCCGAAGCTTTGGTGTATTTGTCTTTCGCGACCCTGGCTTCAATTTGTTTGATGATTTTGACAGTGGTTTTGACGCCCACGTCGCTGGCAATCAGCACGTCTTCTACATCATCCAATACCTCGTCATCAATTCGACTTTTGCCCAGAATGGCTTTATTTAAGCGAGAGAAAAAGCCCGTTTTGGTCTTTTCCAGTCCTTTGTCGAGTTTCTCTTTATTTTCCTTTTTCTTAAAAAAATTCAGCATGATTCAGGCCATGAGTGTTTTAGCAACGCAAATATAGCTAAAAAGGGCAGATCAGTAGAAGGGAGGTACGTCAGATGTCACAAATACACTGGTGATGTTGGGATATGTGGCAGTCGCTACTGCGCCTGCTACCAAACTTCCCTTTTCGATTTTCTACCAAGATGGGCATCCCTCCGGGCTGCGATTGTCTATGGACAAGGACTTGTGGTGAGCACCTGTACTGATCCTGCCGAAGTATGTCGAACCAACTCTCCAAAAAACGAAGCGCAGAGCGATTCGCAGCTTGGTAGAAACAGATGCTTACAGAAAAAAGCAGGCGCATCGCGACTGCCATCTACTGGGATATGCTTTTTCTGGTGACATCTGACGAGCACCCAGCAGAAGAGAGGTGATGCAAATGTTTTTGGGGAGGTTTTGGGGTTTGCAAATCTTGTTAGTATTTTTGGGGAGAAAGGCGATGCGATCCTTTTTTCCACAATGACAGAACTTTTTTCAACAGCTCTGTGCATAACTCTCTGCGAGGTTCCCTTTCCAGCACGCAGAGGGCATTATTGAAATGCAAGGAATGTGGAAAGCTTGTAAAAAAGTAAGTAAGTGGCTGATCAATAGGGAATTGTGTGCTTTCCTCGGATTTGAGAATCCCAATAGAGTTTCCCTATATTTAGCTCCTTTTTAGCAACAGATTGACTGGCTCGTTGTATCGGTTTGCCTCTGTTCCTTGAACCCAAAAGTCATTAGTCCCAGATGCCTGAACATCCAATGATAGATCCTTCATACGACAACGGTAACGACAACGGCAAGGTGCGAAAGATTTCCAATGACAATCTTCCTGCTGTTAGTGGGAAACTGCCTCCGCAGGCGCTCGATATGGAGGAAGCCGTATTGGGAGCCTTGCTATTGGAAAAAGATGCGCTGCACCGCATCATGGACATTATCAAGCCGAATATGTTCTACAAGGATGCCAATCAAATGATCTTTGAGGCCATCCTGGAACTCTTCCAAAACTCAGAACCCGTTGACATTCTGACGGTCAAGAATGCGTTGAAAAAGTCGGGCAACCTGAGCAAGTCTGGCGGCGCATACTATCTGACCGAGCTTACCTCCCGGGTTGCTTCGGCAGCGAACATTGAATACCACGCCCGGATTGTGGCAGAGAAATTCATCCTTCGGCAGTTGATTAAGACCTCTGATGAAGTGGTCAAAAAAGCCTATGACGAAACCACCGACGTCTTTGACCTCCTGGATACCGCAGAACAAAACCTCTTCGAAATTTCGGAAACCAACCTTCGGCGGAACTATATGGCCATGCCGGAGCTGGTGATGAAGACCCTAGAGCGATTGGAGGAGATGCGGGGACAGGACAGCAGCATTGTGGGGATTCCGTCAGGCATTTCCGATCTCGATCAAATGACTGCCGGTTGGCAAAAATCGGATTTGGTGATCATCGCAGCCCGTCCCGCGATGGGAAAAACGGCCTTGACCTTGACCCTAGCCAGGAACGCCGCCCTTCGATTTGGAGAACCCGTGGCCTTCTTCTCCCTGGAGATGGCGGCGGTACAACTGGTACAACGGATGATTTGCTCCGAAGCAGAACTAGACGCGCAGAAGGTGCGTACCGGGCAGTTGGCGGATTATGAATGGAAGCAATTGATTACCCGGATTGGTTCCCTGAGTAAGTCCCATGTCTTCATTGATGATACGCCTGCTTTGTCCATTTGGGATTTGCGGGCCAAGTGCCGACGCCTGAAAGCGGAAAAAGGCATCAGCATGGTGGTGATTGACTACTTGCAGTTGATGTCGGGGAATGCCGGAAAAAGTGGCAACCGCGAACAGGAAATTGCGGGGATATCGCGATCCCTGAAAGAGATTGCCAAGGAACTGGATGTAGTGGTGATTGCCCTCTCGCAGTTGTCGAGAGCAGTAGAAAGCCGGGGGGGAGACAAGCGGCCGGTGTTAAGTGACTTGCGAGAAAGTGGATCAATCGAGCAGGATGCGGATATGGTCATGTTCCTGTATCGCCCAGAATACTATGGCTTTGAGACGGACGATGAAGGCAATTCTACCTTGGGGATGGCCGAACTCATCATCGCCAAACAGCGGAATGGACCAACTGGCACGGTCAAAATGCAGTTCATTGGCAAGTACGGTAAGTTCACCGATTGGAATACCGGAGCCTTCCATCAAATGGGCGCCATAGACCCTTCTCTAGGAGGCAATACCATCACGATCCCCTCCAAGATGAACAACGATGGGGGAGGGGAGGAGCAGGTTCCGTTCTAGTATGTAAGATTTTGAAAGAAAAAGCATCAAAAAGGGAAGGTTTCGGCCTTCCCTTATCTGTTTTTTTGACTAACATTGTTCTTCATCATAGATCCCCGTTGTTTCTGACTACCTTACCCTGCTTCACTGCTATAATAGTCTTACATTCATGAAAATCGGAAACAACTTATTATTCTTTTCCCTCTTTCTTTTCTGTATTTCGGAACTTCCAGCAAAAAAATGGTCAGCAGATCTGCCGACCGGGAGCCTGGAAACCCTTCAGGAACAAGCCGCTAGTAGCCAACAACCTTACTTGGTATATCTCTACCGAAAAGGCGATCGGGATTGTAAGCGAATGAACAAAAAAACGTGGCCTGATCCTACCCTTAAACAATATCTCGGACAGCATTATCTGGTCCAGCAACAAGAGGCGATGGGGATGCAAATGGAGTGGGTCAGCAAATACCACTTATATGACTGGCCTGCCATTTTGATTTTTCATCCCGAGGGACGACTGATGGGACGAATTGACGGGTATGTCGCACCCCAAACCCTCGTAGTTCTTGCGCCACACTTTCAAGCGCGCGCAAGCCGCGTCCCCGGGTATCTTGCACATACATCTTCCACCCGCCGGCCGAACCGATG
>JBCCCJ010000535.1:0-4892 GCA_039033615.1 Bacteroidota bacterium | reverse complement strand
GCTTCTTCGCTTTCGAGGTCCGGCGCACCATGTCCGCTATAGAAGATGAACAGATCGGTTTGATCGGGCTGGATCAGGTTGAAAAGACGGGCTTTGTGGTCTTCTTTGGTGCCAAAGATACCATTGAAATCCGCCTGGGTCGCGTTGGGAAGATAGAGGATGTTGTTTTCATCAAAGCCATATACCTCCACCAAATAGCGCTTCATGCTGGCCGCATCTTGCAGGGCAAAATCTACCGGGGGCACGTCTGGATTTTGGTAATCCCGGTTGCCGATCACCACTGCGACGCCATTGGGATTGCTGCGACCAGTATAGGGCAGGTTTTGATCCACATCAGAAGTCAGCTGAATGTCTTCGATGTCCGTAGGCGTTCCAGCCTTGGGGGTGATGATCACCCGATCCATGACGGCCAAGGGTTGATTGAGGCTCACGGCTACCACTGCTTTTTGCTCGTGCAAGCCTCTTCTCTCGGTCATGGCAATGCTGACCGGGACTTCGGCTTCGGCAAATCGACGGTTGGTGAAGAATTCGAAATCAATCACCTCACTCTGTCCGGGTTGCAGATCGCCCAAGCTGAATTGAGAGGCTCCAGCCGTAAAGACATTTTCTGGCAGACTCATGTTGACCATCACCGCTTCTGCGATGCCTTGGCCGGTATTTTGGATCGCCATTTTAAGCGTGAGCGGAACACCAGGACGCATATTTCCGCCGAGTTCTGAGGCAAATTGATGATCGGCTACTGCTAGGATCGGAGGTTGGTACGCCAAGGTAGGAATGTGAATCATGAGCGGGTCCGCATCAAAACCGTTTTCTTCCTCGATAGTCAGCCGAAAGGCGGCTTCTCCCGTTTCCAATTCCAGGTCTCCCCGAACTGGCACCTTCACCGTGCGCATCTCTCCGCTGGCAAGATTCCCGACTTCTTTTTCCCATTCGAAAGTGAGGCCACGAAGCCCGTTTTCTTCCTGCAATTTGAGCAAGACTTCTCGGGCCTCCCCTTGTCCCTGGTTGATCACCGTCAATTCGATGTAGGTAGTTTCTTCTACCTCGATGCGGTTGTTGTCATTGGGATCTTCAAAACGTAGTTGGGTGCCTTTTAGGTCGGCTGGTGCGATGGGCTGATTGCCTGTACTCCAGGGATCTGCGGTAACACCCCGGGTGCTTGGATCTGTAGGGGTGGAAGAGGGGGGCGTGGGGTCAGGCAGGGTGGTGCTGGACGGGCCAGGACAATTGCAGGGTTCCGCCTGCGAATACTGTGCCTGAGTCGGTAGCAACAGATAGGAAAGGTTCTTCTGCTGTAGCAAATCGTTGAAGGTTTGCTGTCCGGCCATGCCTTGAAAATTGGGATCTCGGATCAACCATTCGTAGTCCTCATACCCATATTCCAGCGCCACGGACAAATATTCTACGGCGTCCTGCCCGTTGCCAATCAAGCCTTGTAGGCCAGCCAAATTGTAGTGCAACTGTGCAAAGGCAGGCTTGTCGCTGGCCGGAGTGGTGGCCAATAATTTTCGAACCTGTTCGGCAGCCTCAGAAGTTTCCCCCAAAAAGTAATGGGAAAATGCCGCCTGAATTGACACCTGATCACTGAGTTCGATGACTCGCTCAAAATCTTGTTCTGCTGCCTTCACCTCGCCCAACATCAGGAAATTCACTTTCCCTCGGAAATAATATGAATCTGTTATATCCGGGCGAAAACTCACCGCAGCACTGAAGTCCTGTACCGCAGATTCATAATCCTGCAGAATGTATCTGGCGAGGCCTCGTTTGTAGTGCATCCGAGCCAGACGGCTGGTTTTACTGCGGGGGGCCAGTTGGATGGCTTGATTGTAGTCCAAGATGGCCAGGCGATACTTTCCCTGATCAAAGTAGGCAGCCGCTCGGTTGTTGTAATAGGTAAAATTGTTGGGCTGAAACCGCAGCCCCTGGGTGTAATGGTCGATCATCTCTGTGAGGCGCTGGGCCCCTTGTTCGATGTTCCGTCCCAATTCATCTAGGACGCGTTCAGATTGGGCAGAAGCAGGCGTGATCCCCAACCATAAGGGGAAGCATAATAATAGGTAGAGCGCTCGATTCATGGGGAAGATCGTTAGGGGAATCTGACAGGAGGACTTGAACCAGGCAAAAAGAACGCGGCTTTCGGAGAAAAGACCGGGGCCGATTTTGGGGGGTTGCTTGAAGGGGAGGATTTTTTTGCGGGAAAACATGCGATCTATAGGCTTTCGGGTTTAGGACAATGACCAGGAATTTTTCCGATTGTACGCTGACCCTACCGCATTTTTACCAGCAAATGGATGATCGTGTGGTCTGACTGAACAAGCGTGTGGAAAAAATGAGCGTTTCCGGGTGACCTAAAGAGATTTTTCCCACGAATTCTCCATACAAATCCTGCGATTCCGATAAAAATTTCGTTTTTTCCCTTTGAACTACCGACTACTTCTAACCTACTTTACATGAAATTGCTTCAGCTACTCCTCCTTCTGGGACTGGTTTTCCCGACCTATGGAGTTGGACAGATCGCGACCCAAACCATCAAAGGAAAGGTGGTGGACGCCAACAGTCGCACCCCCTTGGTGGGAGCGGTGGTGATCGTCCCCAATTCCGATCCTCCGATCGGGGCCATCACCGATGATTTGGGCAACTTTCGCCTGGAAGCAGTTCCCTTGGGTCGGCGGGCCGTCCAGGTCCAATATCCCGGATACGCCGCCTACCTTTCGCCAGAACTCATCCTCAATTCCGTCCGCGAGCGCTACCTCGAAGTCAAACTACTCGAATCCATTGGCGAGTCTACCACGGAGGAAGTCTTGATCACCACCAATGATTTTCCCACCGGAGCAGTCAATGAGCTTTCCGTAGTCAGCACCCGCTCTTTCAGTCCCGAGGAAACGGATCGCTACGCCGCCAGTGTGAACGATCCCGGTCGATTGGCTTTGTCTTTTCCGGGGGTCCAACAAGGGGGCGACGATGCAGAAAATGACATCATCATTCGAGGCAATTCTTCTTTTGGGGTGCTGTGGCGACTCGAAGGCATCGACATCCCCAACCCCAACCACTTTGCGCGTCCCGGCACCTCTGGCGGGGGAGTAACGGTATTCAGCGCCCAATTGCTTTCTCGTTCAGACTTTTCTTCGGGAGGGATGCCAGCTGAATATGGAAACGCGCTCTCCGGAGCCTTTGACGTGCATTTTCGCAAGGGCAATATGGACAGTCGGCAATATCGTTTCAAAGCAGGATTGCTCGGCCTGGATTTCTCTACTGAAGGTCCGATTCAACGAGGCCGCTCTTCTTATCTGGTGAATTATCGCTATTCGACCCTGAGTTTGCTCAATCGGGCGGGTTTCCAGTTGGTGGGCGAACGGGTGGACAATGACTTCCAGGATTTGTCGTTCAACTTGGCGTTTGATGGCAAAGATGGCAAGAGTTTCACCACGGTGTTTGGGATGGCGGGGCCGAGCTTGGAGCGCTACCGCCCGGTGGATGTCCCAGAAGATCGGGACCCCGGCCGAACGGATCACTGGGAAGATCGCTACCGGGCCAATACCATGGCCGCCATTGGGGTAACTCATACCCGGATTTTGGATGACAAATCTTTCTTGAAATTTGTGGTGGCAGGCATGAATGGCAGCATCAACTACGAGTACGACACCCTGGACCTTTCCAACAAACGCTATCGGTACAATACCGAACGCTACCTGGATCGCCGCATTGCCGCCTCCGTTACCTACTCCCGGAAATTCAGTTCGCGTACCCGACTCAAAACGGGGATTCAAGCTCACCAGGTCTTTTTTACCTTCTACCGAGAAAGTGCCCCCCGCAGATTGACCAACATCACTACTGGAGACGTTTTTCGGGATATTTCGGTAGATGGCGAAGGCAACACCCAGACCTTTCAGGCCTATGCTCAGTTGACTCATTTCCTGACCGAAAAGATCCAGATGAATGTTGGGGGCAACTTTTTTATGCTAGGGTTGAACCAAACCATGGCCGTAGATCCCAGGATTTCCTTTCGCTATAAGATCAACCGGCGGCAGAACCTGAGCCTCGCCTATGGCATTCATAGCCAGCATTTGCCGCTTGGCGCCTATTTCTATTCTCGCTCAGATACGGCTCAAGATGGATCGGTTCAGATTAACAATCCCAATTTCAATCTCCCCCTGATTCGTTCTCATCACTTGATCGCGGGCTATCATTACACCCTGGGGAAAAACATCCGGATCGGGGCAGATGTGTATTTCCAGCGTCTGTTTCAGGTACCCGTGGAGGATGATCCTACCAACACCAGTACGTGGTGGATGCTCAACAACCAAAGCGGCATCGCTCAGTTCCCGATGGTATCTGACGGAAAAGGGATCAATTATGGGGTGGATGTCAGCCTGGAGAAATTTTTCTCTCAGCAAATATTTTTTCTCTTGACCGCTTCCCGCTTTGAATCTCAGTACGTGCTCGGAGACGGGCGTACCTTCAATACCCGCTTTGCCACGGAGTATGCCACCAGCACCACGATCGGCAAAGAATTCACCTTCAAAAAAGGCGGCGTTCTCCAGGCGGGATTCCGGGTTCTGTACAACGGCGGATTTCGCTACACCCCGCCCAAGCAGCCTGAATCGCAAGAAGAAGGCCGCTTCATTGGGGACGAAGCCAATGCTTGGTCTGCCCAGGTGGGACCGTATTATCGAATCGACAGTCGGATTTCCTACCGAAGAAATAGGCCCAAATTTGCCTGGATTTTGTCGCTGGATATTCAGAATGTACTCGATCGGCGCAACAATCGTTCTATCGGATATGATGCCATCAACGATACCATTTTCTTCCGCAATCACGGCAGTGGCTTGATTCCCGTATTGAGTTATCAGATTGATTTTTGACCAAAAGCTTTGGAAATTAGGGGGACTAAG
>JBCCCJ010000534.1:0-4897 GCA_039033615.1 Bacteroidota bacterium | reverse complement strand
GTCGTCAACGGGCCTTGCGAAATTGGTCGCAAAGCCTTCGAGCCTATGGGGACCAATTTCGCAAGGCCCGTTGACGACGTAGATAATCGAAGCGTTCTTCTTTGTCCCCATACCCAAATCCTTCCAGGGTCTTTTCCATGCTTTCGGTCAGTCGAATGACCCGAAAATAAGCCCGGGGGACATTGCGGTATTCGACTTTGATTCGGCTAGGTCGGTTGGGAAGGAAGGGGTTTTCCAGTTGAAAGCTCAGGCTTTGGTAGCGAATGTTATCCAGGAGTCCGTCTGCCTGTTGCGAGGCGAAGGAACGAGGAAATTGGCGCTTGATTTGGCGACAGAGGCGCTCGGCGGATACATAAGCTTCTGCTTTGGGATCATCCGCCTTGAATCGCCCCATTTCCTGAGCCTGATTGGCATACCATTTTGCCTGAGCGAATAACACTCGACTCAGGGCAGGGCTTTTGGCATAGGCGATGGCCAGGCGATCCAGCGCTTCACGATAGCGGGTTTCTTTGTCTGCAAAGCTATTCTGCTCGTGTACAAATTTCATTCGAGCCAACTCTACCTCAACGAGGGGCTCTATTTGTCCAGCCTTCAAATGATAAGCCGTCAATTGCTGAAATATCGTGAGGCTGATCCAAGTCAGAGATCGATCGTAAGGAGAGTTTACAGGTACCTCGATGAAATCTTCCGATGGCAAAAAGCCCACATCCTCCGGGATGATAAAGACTGCTCTTGGGTCATTCAAATAAAATTCCGCATTGCCCAGCTTATCAATCGCCCGATGGGCCAGCAAATCATACAAACTAGGTCTAAGGATTTCCGATTCCTTGGCTGTGTCCAGGATCGCCTCGTATCTCCGGACTGGCAGGGATTGTAAGAGAAAGCTAGGCGCAAGCGATGCCTGATACAGTTCAGCAATTTGACGGTGAAAGGTAGCTGCGCTCCAGGTTTGAAAATCTTCTGGCGTCTCTTCCGTCTCCGTCCGATTCATGATTTGCCAGCGATACTCTTGATAGTACTGATACAGCAAATCCGCCAAATAGGATTGGAGGATCGCTTGATTGGGCTGGCTAGCCTCGGCGATTTCAGCTTGCAAGCGACTGATCACCAGGGAGTCGCCTTTTTCTTCTACTCGTTTTTGCAACCCAAGTCCATATAAGACCGCTTTGATGAATTGGGGATCCTGCCCTTCTCGCGTGGCGGCCGTCTCGATCCGATCTACTTCTTCCAGCGCAGAACGCGTCAGGTTTTGTTTGAGTAAGGTATCTACCTCTTGCCAGGCGGCAGAGTAGTCAAAAGGGCTTTGGGCGGACATGTACCAGGATTGGGTCAGAAGGAAGAGAAACAGGAGGGAATGGCGAAGACGCATAGGCAGGAATCGAAATGGTTTTGGGTTGAGCAATTGAATACAAACCTCTTACGAAGAGGCAGGTAAGAAAGATACGCAAAAATCGGGCGAGGAATGCTAGGTAGGAGCAGGTGATGTTTGATAGGAGAACGAGCCAAGTTGTTGCGATCCTGAACTGAGCTTCTTCTTAACTCAGAATATCCCCATCTGCGCCTAGATCCATGAGTAAGCGATGATCTCGAAACGTGAGCTCCCATTCTTGACCACCGGAAGGGATGGAGATGGTTTGCTCATACTGAGTTTTGGGTTCAATCAGCCCCTGTCCCAGGGAACTCTTTTCCCCATCCGGTCGCTCCACGTACCGAATTTCGGAGGCGAGTATGGCGATGGAACCTTTGTTTGCAACAACCACTCGAATCGCTTTCTCCGCCTCTTTCGTCACCCTAACTCCTACCTTCCCCCAATTATATTCCTGATCGAATCTGGCCCAAATGGGCGACTTGATCTGCAGAAGTTTCCCGACCAGTTGATCTACATCGGTGTAGGGGTTGATCTCATAAATGGCTTGGGTCCCTGCTTGCATCTGCCCCCTCAACCAAGCGGCATGCTCCATTGCAGTCTCTGTGCGGGGAACCAATGTGGAAAAAATGTCCAGGTTTGCTCGCTTGGCATAATGGTTCTTCTACACATGTAGTGGAACGATGAAAAAATTTACAGAGGACTATTTCCCAAGTTAGTATCGGGATCATTGATCAACCATGATGTCGCCTGCCGCGGGCCCTCCTTTTTGTCCGCACAAAAAGGAGGCAAAAAAGCGCCGAAGTCCCAGCCCAACTCACTATCCGGCCCCCTACCTCGGACTTCGTGGCCAACCCGCCGTGGTGGGAAAGGCCCTCGTTCTGAAGAACCGAATGGAACCTGAACATCCTTATCTTCCACTACTTTCGTAGTTGAACCGACATAATTGGGAAAAAAGGAAGCACCAGTCGCTAGCTTCTCTTGAATGACCTCCGAAGATTTGGCAAAAGCATGTTGATTTCGTTCAAAGTGAAGGAGTACCCAATGTTCAAAGGCAATGCTCGAAAACGCAAGTTGAACTCGCTTCCCGAAACACAGCTTTTTCGCCAACTCAAATGCCGCTTTGTGTTTGGTGTAGCCATCTTTATCAAAAACTACCCATAACTCATCGAATTCTTCGGCTCTGGATTGAGCTTCTCGAATCAATCCGAGTGCGTCTGTTTTGGGGCTGAGTTCGGTTTTGTCTGGGTAAATGGTGATCGCCCAATTTCCCTGCTCTTCCACCAATTCCTTGATCCCCTGAAAATACGCGGGTTCGGTGTTTCTTCCTTCACAAGCGATGAAAACGGTCGTTGGACTGTAGCGAAGGGTTCTTCTTCGGCGGCTCATGCCTGGGGCGTTTCGTAGAGATAGCGAGAAGATTTGACCTTGGGTAAAGCCTGAAACTTTCCGTTCCGATAGAGCCGATCAAAGGCGGAATCTTCCCTAATACCGTCGAAGTCGTACACACTATACAGTTCGGTTTCTCCTTGTTGGTTCTTTTGGGTAAACCAGATTTGATCTCGGCGAAGCAAGCCCTTTTCCAGCAGACTGACTTCATGCGTGGCAACAATCAGTTGCGCACCATGCGGATTGCTGGTAGGGTTGAGAAATAGTTGAACGAGAAACCGAACGATGTCTGGATGAAGGCTGTTGTCCAACTCATCAAACATCAGCACACCGCCTTGGTCCAGGACCGTCAGGATCAGCCCAGCCAGCCCAAATAACACCTGAGTCCCACGGGATTCTTCCTCTAGCTTGAAGGCTTCTTGTCCAATCAACTGCTCTCCTTCATACACCGGATGGTAGGCAAACACCTGCATATTGTACTGCTGGATTACCTGCTCTCGTACCGCATCAGGAAAAAACCCCGGGAACTGAAAGTCCTCTTCTTCCGCCCCCCTAACCTGGAGAGCAGTGATTCCAGTATCCAAACTGGAGATAAGAGCTTCCAATCGCCTCAACAATTGCCCTTCAGGATCTTCGTTCAGCAATTCATGGAGTTGCTGCTGATGCCACTTTCGCAAGCGCATTTCGTCTGTAGCGTTCCAAATTTGAACTTGATCCAGATATTGATACAGGGGGGTGAGTTGGGGGTGCGGCTCTACTTTGCCAAATTGAGAGAGGAATAGCTGATTCTTGAACAGTTTTCGGGCAGTGAGGGCTTTGCGAATCTTGGCCCCTAGCTTGACTTGATCAAAATCAGGATTCTCAGTTTGGCGCTCGAACACCAGAGCCGTGCGCCCCTCTGGATAATGAGTCATCCGCTCATGGAGGATGCGGGTACGATCAAACGAAATCGCATAGGCATAGCGGACGCCATCAAGGACGAATACCAGGGTGAAGGAAGTAGGCGCTGTTGCTCGCTTGGGAGCAAGTCGAAAGGGATCATAGCAATCAATGGATCGACCTACCGACAGATCAGCGGAATGCTGCACCAGCCAGATCAAGGCGTAAAACGCCCGGAGTAGATTGCTTTTTCCGCTCGCATTGGGACCATACACCACTGCTGCCTTCAGCAAACGAAGGGGATCAGGCTTGGCAGGGACGCTGACCACGTTATCAAAAAAGGCTTTGCTGCTGCCAGCTTCTAAGCTCAATTCTTGGGATTGGTGAATAGAACGATAATTCTCAACTGAAAAGGAAACGATCATAAATCGTATTTTTTGCAATTCAATTACAAAATATACGATTTATTCTTCGATTTTCCAATTCCCCCACTCCATTTCGCCTCATCTACCACAATAGAATTGGCTGTAACCTGACGTCTATTCGCTGAACTTTTCCCGTCCTCCCAAAGATCTCCTGGCTGTATTCGCTTCCAAGATGTAGGCCTTTTATGGTCGCTTCCTTCCCATCAGCAAGCAAAAGCCGAATGCCAGGGGTGTCCGAAAGGTGATACACAATCGGCACCTGACAGAAGGTAAAGCCAAGCGTTCCTGCCGCCAAAGACAAGGCTTCCATCTCCCCATCTAGCTTCACATAGTCCAATCTATCTGCAGCTTCCAGGAACTCCAGTTTCCGAAGGAGGATAGGATCGAAAAAGATTTCTCCATGCTGAACCCGGACTCCCAATTCAAACCAACGGGAAAGGATGTCTTCCTTCACCTGCCCCGTCATTCCAGGCTGCTGGGCTCCCTTGTGAGCCGGAGTGTGAGAATAGGGATCAGTTGGGAAGGCTCCATAGAGATCAGGAGACTTATTCAGTCCGATACCGGCCCGAATTTCGTAGTAATGAGCCACCAAGCGCTGCAGCAGGTCCGCATCCGCTTGCTCCTCATAGGCCTTTACGTAGTTCTCTGCCACAGCCAACAAGAGCTTGGAGACCATGTGCCAGTAGATGCTTCCCAGACCTTCATAGCCGAAGAAGGTTCCCGAGCGCCCCGTAAAGGAAGCGTGATCAAACATCTCTTCGAACACCTCCAAAATGGCCTGTCGATCTTTCTCAATTTGCGCGGCGTATGCAGATTCCTCTGCCAACTCATCCAAACG
>JBCCCJ010000533.1:0-4903 GCA_039033615.1 Bacteroidota bacterium | reverse complement strand
CTGCACCAATCTTTGTAAGATCGGAATGGTGAAGGCCGCTGTTTTGCCTGTACCCGTTTGGGCACAACCCAAGAGATCCTTTCCATTCAACAGAATGGGAATGGCCTGGGCTTGTATTGGGGTCGGTTCGGTATATCCTTTGGCATCTAAGGCTTTTCGGATATCGGGAATGACCCCCAGTTGTTCAAATGTCATATACGGGTATCAAAAATCACTTACAGAAGCGCACATTACAGCTTCTGTACTTTCACTGCCCGGAGACCTTTTTCTCCTTCCTGCACTTCAAAGGATACCAAATCACGAACATCCACTTCAGCCTGAAGATCGTGTACGTGTACAAAATACTTGGCTTCGTTGTCCAGATCCTTGATGAATCCGTACCCACGATCATGATTGAAGTGCTCTACCCGACCTTTCCGGATCAGTTCGACTTCTTCTTTTTCACGCTTCGGAACGCCAATTTCAATTTTGGAAGCATCAATTTTCTTCTTGTTGGAAAGATCTGGCGGAGTATCCACGATGTTGCCGTATTCATCTACGTAAGCAATCATGTTTTCCAATCCTCCACCGGCAGAATTTGCTTGACGCTCTTCTTTGCGTTGCTGTTTCTCTTTCTTCTTCTTTTGTCTTCTTTTTTCTTTTTCTCTCTTGTTAAATGTCAGATTCGATTTTGCCATAAAATGGACGATCAATATGTTATGGTGAAAACCCTCTTTTCGAAGGAAAAGAGGAGGGTACTTACAACATACACTTTCAGCAAACTACAGCTTTGATCGCATCAAAAGCCAGAGGAATTCTCTACTTGAGCTTGATCGAACGGAAGGTACATCAGAGTATTTATACAGTTACCGCGACCTAAAGATACGGAAAAATAGGAGAATTGGTTTGGCAACTTCCGCAGAATCTAACGCAAGGACTTAAAGTCCATATTTTTCCATCCTCCGATAGAGAGCAGCGCGGGTGATTCCCAGGTCTTTGGCGGCCTGACTGATGTTTCCATGATGATGTGCCAATGCCTGTTGGACCAGTTGGCGCTCCATTTGATCGAGGTTGAAAGAAGCAGGTTGAGCGGTTTCTGGCGAACTGGCTTCCGTCCGAAACACAAAATCTTCCGCCTCAATTTGTCCTCCCTCACTGAGGATGACGGCTCGTTCCACGGCGTGTCGCAATTCCCGGATGTTGCCAGGCCAATGGTAGGCCTTCAACTTCTTCAGGGCAGATTTGCTGATGGTCAACCCCTGCCTGCGATACTTATGCACATATTCTTGTAAGAAGCGATCTACGAGCAGGGAGATGTCGTCTTTGCGCTTTCTCAACGGAGGCAAGGGAATTTCTACCGTATTGATCCGATATAACAAATCCTGGCGGAATCCCTGTTCTTTCACCATCTCGTACAGGGGCATATTGGTCGCACAAATCAAGCGAATGTCCACGGGCAGGGATTGGTGACTGCCCACGCGGGTGATCATTCGATTTTGTAATGCACTCAATAATTTGACTTGAAGGCCAAGGGACAGATTGCCAATTTCATCTAAGAACAGGGTTCCGCCTGAAGCCACCTCAAAGCGACCAGCCCGATCTTCTTTGGCATCCGTAAAGGCCCCTTTGGTGTGACCGAATAATTCACTTTCAAACAGGCTTTCGGTGATCGCTCCTAAATCTACCTTGATAAAGGCCTCCCCTGCCCGCAGCGATTGTTGATGGATTTCCCGGGCCACCAGTTCCTTTCCCGTGCCATTTTCTCCCAATATCAGCACATCTGCTTCCGTCCGGGCAACTTTTCGGATGGTGGCGAAGACTTGCTCCATGGCGGAAGATTTCCCCAAGAGCGGGGTGCCTTCTGGACTTTGGGACAACTGCTCCTTGAAGCCTTTTTCCCTCACTTCCAATTCTTGCACCCGACGACGCGATTGTCCCAATTCATAAGCGGAACGGACGGTCGCCCGAAGTTTCTCGTTCTCCCAGGGCTTGCTCACAAAATCAATCGCCCCTTCTTTCATGGCAAGAACAGCCATGTCGATATGGCCATAAGCGGTCATCATCACCACGGGCAGATCCGGTTGCCGCTTTTGGATTTCATGCAGCCAATGAATGCCTTCTGAGCCATCGGTCTGGCCGGGATGAAAATTCATGTCCAGCAGCACCAAATCATATTCTCCCTGCCGGAGATGGTGCGGAATGCGCTTGGGATCGCGTTCCGTTTTGATGGTTGCGTAGCTGCGTTTCAGGAGGAGGCGCGCACTGACGAGCACTTCCGCGTCGTCGTCAATGATGAGGAGATTGCCTTGTTTTTGTGCCATAATTCCTTCCCAACTTGCGAAAAAATTGTCCGAAAATGAACACCTACCTGTCCTTTCACGAACATTCTTCCGATCCCCCTTTAGCAAAAAAAATCAATAAGCACCTACCTATCAACGACTTACCCATTTTGGCACAAGCTTAGGATAGATGCCAGTCAAAGCAGACCATCCCATGTTGCAAAACTATTTTTCTACTGGCTACCGAAATCTCCTCCGAAGTCCGCTGTATTCCCTGATCAATATTCTGGGATTGGCTCTCGGATTGGCGAGTTGTCTTCTGGTTGGGTTGTTCATCACTCATGAGTGGTCACATGATCGCTTCCATGAGAAATCAGATCGCCTGTATGAGGTTCGATTTTTGGAATGGGCGCACGACAAAGCTTCGGGGGCAAAATTGGTGGCGGGGAAGCCTGAAAGGCCTGATGTTTCTCAGTTTCTCCCACAGCCTATGGGACAGCGATTGAAGGAAGAAATCCCAGGCGTAGCGCAGTACAGCCGATACTTACGCAATCCAGATGCAGTGGTCATGCTGGGAAATGAGTCCTATGAAGCGGAAGTTCATCTGGTTGACCCCAGTTTTCTGGAGATTTTTTCCTTCGATCTGATCAGTGGGATGCCCGGACAGGTGTTGACCGCGCCCAACGAAATGGTGCTTACGGAATTGGCGGCCAAAAAATACTTCGGAAATGAAAATCCTGTGGGGCAATCTCTTCGTCTGATGTTGGCGGGAGAAATCATGCCTATGCAAATTGTGGGAGTTGCCAAAAATCCTCCCAAGGAGACCAATTTCCCATTTGAGATCTTGATCCCCATTCAAAATCGGCCCTATTTCAAAGCTTACGAAGGAACGATGGACGCCTTCAACACCCCGGTATATGTAGAATTGTTGCCAGAAGTGGGAAACGAAGACCTGAGATCCAACTTACAGGCTTTTGTAGAAAAACATTTCCAAGGCGCCCTCAAAGCGCATCGGGTGTTCTACGAATTGGCAGATACCACCGAATTGTACACCGTAGAACTGTTGCCCGTTACCCAAATTCGACTGGAAGATCGAGGGCCCATTTTTGAAAGCGACAGCCTTCCCTACCTCTACCTATTGCCAGCCATTGCGCTGATCATTCTGCTGATTGCTTGCATCAATTATATCAACCTGGCCTTGTCGCGCGCAAGCAGCCGCATGAAAGAAGTAGGCATTCGCAAAGTCGTAGGGGCCGGTGCCAAAGAAGTCATCTCTCAATTTTGGGTGGAAAGTCAACTGCTGGTGGGGATTGCCTTATTGGTCGGGGTAGGCTTGCTAGAATTATTCCTACCCATCTTCAACAATTTTGCCGACAAATCCCTCAGCCTCAATCCTACCCAGTACCCCATCTTTTGGTGGCTGTTGCTGGCCTTGGGATTGGGAACGGCCTTGCTGGCTGGTGGCTATCCTGCCTGGTACCTCTCTCGTTTCGCCCCAGGAACCATCATGCAAGGCCAGCGCGCCATGCGGATTCGTTCTCGTCTGTCACGAGGCTTGGTCGTGATCCAATATGCCATGACCGTCTTTTTGATCACTGCTTCCCTGATCATGTACCAGCAAATGCAATTTTTAGGAAAAAAAGACCTGGGATTTGATCAGGAGCAAGTCATCCTGGTGCCGACTTACGCCGGAGAACATGCCGAAGGAGCAGAGATCGTAGAAAAACTCCGAGCGCCATTCAGTCAATTGCCTGGGGTTTTGGAAATGGGAGCGGTGGGGAATTCCTTTGGAGAAGGCTGGTCCAGTTATGGCTTTTCTTCGGAAGGGGAAGCCTACCTCGCATATGGGTATCGGGTGGATCCTCACTATGTTTCCACCTTGGGGATCCGAGTCAGTCAAGGCCGGGGCTTTTCTCCTGATATGCCAACCGATACCGCGACAGTGATGGTCAATCAACGCATGATCGAAGAATATGGCTGGGACGATCCCATCGGAAAGCCTTTCCCTTTCCAAGACGTGGGGGAGGATCCCATTCGGGTGATCGGGGTCTTTGAAGACTATCATTTCCTTTCTCTAGAGCATGAGATCGAGCCGATGTTTCTGCACATGCATCCAGAGGTTGACAACCTCCGGACGATGGCAATTAAGTTGCAAGCTGGTCAAATCGAATCCAGCATTGTGAGAATCGGTGAGATTTGGCAGGAGTACTATCCAGAATTGCCATTTGATTATCGCTTTTTGGATGAAGACATTGCGAGTCAATATGCCAGCTATCGGCGGCGGATGCAAGTGATGAGCTTTGCCACCTTCATGGCCATTTTGATTGCTTGTATGGGCTTGTTTGGACTTGCAGGCCTCATCGCGATGAACAAGACCAAGGAAATCGGGGTCCGCAAGGTCCTTGGAGCTTCTGAAAGTCAGCTGCTGTTTCTCCTGAACCGGGAAATCTTCTGGCTGGCGGTGATTGCCTTTGCCATTGCCGCTCCCCTCGCTAGCTGGCTGATGCAAGGCTGGCTGGATACCTTTGCCTTCCAGATCACGCTGGGGCCCGGCATTTTCTTCTTTGCTGCCTTGAGTAGTCTCCTGATCGCTTTATTGACAGTCAGTTATCAATCCTATACCGCTGCACGCAAAAATCCGATTG
>JBCCCJ010000532.1:0-4913 GCA_039033615.1 Bacteroidota bacterium | reverse complement strand
GCTACCAACAGGCTTGCGTTGTCCATCATCTCCACGACATTGCGGAGGTTGAGGTACTCATCTGGGGTCCGAATGGTATCGGTTCCTAATCCCGGATGATGCACCACAATGGGTTCATTTTTTTCTGCAAATAGTTGTTGGGTGAGGTCCATACTTAAGGAGGTCAATTGGTAAGACCTTAATTGAGGTTGGGAATCCATCATGCGAATTACCTGAAACCCTCCTCCTAGGAGAACGATTGCCCCCAGAACCAAAAGTAATCGGTTGCGTCGGCGCGTACGTTCACGCGCTTCAATTCGTAGCAAGAAGTCATCAATCTGGTTGTTGTCCTTGTGTTCGGCCATTGTCAATTTGGAAGTAGAAAAGTATCTAAGAAAGTGGTCCTCTTGTAGCTACAAGAGAAAAAATCCAAACTACCGGCCAATGAAGGCCAGGTCAAAAAGTAAAGAGACAAGGAAGGTTACAGGTTGCCTTTATTGGGAAAGGCGGTATAGAGTCGTCTGGATCAGACTGGGTTAATGCTATCGAGGTTTCCGAGGTTACTCGGAGCGAAAAGGAATGATTAGGGTCTGGTAAACGGGTACTTTTTGGTTGTCAATCCGACCGGGAATCCAATTGGGCATATTGCTCACGATTCGAATGGCTTCGGTATCAAAGGCCGCCCCCATTTTTTTCAACAACAAAACATCTGACAAGCGACCATCTGGGTTCACCACAAACTGAACCACTACTTGTCCGCTTCTTCCCGCCGCCTCTCTGCTAGGATAGCGAACTTGCCGCCCCAGGTACATATCCAAAGCCTTGCTTCCACCGGGGAAATACGGCATCTGATCAGCCATCACTTGTGGAGTCATAGCGAGCTTTTCACTGGAGGCTTCTATCACTCGGGTGATGTTCGCTTCTTCTTCATTCTGACGGTTCTGCGCGCCACTAGTTTTGGGTTCCAACGGTTCTACGGAACGAGTAATCGGAATTTCACTGAAATCAGGCGTTGCCGTAGCAAAAGTTGCAGTGGGATAACTCTCTTCAGAGGCTGGCAACACTTGAAATTTGAGGGTGTGCATTTCTCTTTCCTCTCCGTTCATTTTCGCCAACAAGTTCATTTTAAAATGGCCTGCTAGCGGATAAATGTAGCGGTTGCTCCGGCGCGCTTTTCGACGGATGCCATTCCCAAAGTCAAGGGTCAGGTCCAGATTCTCGCGGTAGTTGTCGATTTCAAAAATCAACTCTTCTCCCACTCGCATCTCTCCGATGACGTTCACAGTCAAAAGCGGCAAACGCTCTCCCTGCTTCAGTTCATAGCCAAATTCTTCTGCAGAGCGTTCAGCCAAGTCGTTTCCGGTAAAGGCTACATTGCTGGTAGGTAGCTGGCTGGAAAAGGTAGGATAACTGTTTTCTACTTCTGCTGGCTGTTGAAACTGATACCAGGTGATTCCGCCACTCAGCACCAATATCATTGCCGCCAAGCCAATCCCTTTGCGAATCCGACCTTTTTTCTCTTGCTCTTCTAGCTTATTCAAATAAGCATCCAGCTGTTCGTATGGAGGTTGCACCGACTTCATGTCGTTAGGTGTTACTGCGTACTAGGGTTAAGTCGTCTTGACAGATTAATTTCAATGAGCGTATAGCAAAGATAGGAGGAAAGTAGGCCGATGGAACAGGAAGAAACATGAGCGGTAAATAATGGAAATTCAGCGGTTGTTTCTTGTGATTGAAATTGTTCTGAAACCGAACTACCTGTGAGAATATTTGCCCAAAAAAGGGGGCTGTTAGGCACAGATTTTCCCTTCCGTCAACGTATGCTGACGGAGCAGGAAACCGAGGTCTCTTTTCTTACATCAATTGGAAAATGATCGGAATGGCTTTGTAAACCGGGGCTGCCTGCCCGTTCAATTCGCCGGGGATCCAGGCGGGCATTTCGGAAATGACCCGGAGGGCTTCTTCATCACAGCCGCCCCCAATTCCCTTGAGAACTTTGAGTTCAGAAATGTTCCCGTTGGTGTTGACCACAAATTGGACCACTACCCGTCCTTCGATCATCTTTTCCTTTGCCCGGGACGGATAGCGCAGTCGGTGGGTCAACCAACGATTCATCGCTGCCAGTCCACCTGGAAATTCTGGCATGACATCGGCATATACCAGAGGCTTGCTCAGATCAATGGGTTCTGGAGTGGGCTCCACGGAAGTCAACTCTACCTGCTGTCCCAAATCAATGATCTCTACGATTTCCGCCTGGTCTTTTTCTGCGTCAGTCTGAGACCGAGGAATAGCCAAGTTAGAAGGTTCATTGAAAGAAGGAAGGTCATAATCCAGACGCTTGCGGGCATCCGGACGAGTGGTACTGCCGGGTTGATCTGCGGAAGCGAAAGTTTTGGGTCGGTTCGAAGGCAGAGAAGATTCTACTGCCATGGATTTGGCGTACAGGCTGGAGCCACGATCCTCACTGCTGGCAAGCAACTGAATGGTGTAGTTGCCCGAGAGGGGATACGTATAGCGGGTCCTCTTGCGCATTTTGCGTTTGACTCCGTTGCCAAAGTCAATGGTGTATTTGATTTTTGGATCGTAATTCTCAATGGTGAAGATCAATTCTTGATCTACTTGTCTTTCTCCTTCGACATCCAGGACAAATATTTCCAGGTCTGCAGTTTCGGTGCGGATCACGCTGTCTTCCACCCAGGAAACCACCGCCACTTCCGCTTCTGGCTGGCGAGCTTTTTCAATCAGGTCTACCAATTCTGAGAGTCGACGGAAGTCATCATCAGAACGGACTGTATCCCAGCCCAGCATGGGGTGAGAAACCAGAAACCCTTGGGGCTCCTGTTGAAACAGTTGGTGAACGTCTTGTTGGGTGAGTTCTTCGTATTGAAAGGCGCGCCATTTACTTTGGCGAGTTAGCAAATTGGGCCAAAAATAAAATACCAGCCCTATTGCAAACAGTCCTGCCAACATGACTCCCAAGGACAAAATTCGACGATGACGGACGCTTTCCCGTTGCCGAATTTGCTCGAGATAATCATCAAATGGGTCATTTACAGGAGTTTCACTACGCATATCGTAAGCCTCAGGAGAATTTGTACCAATATCCGCATACCATTTACCAAAAACCCTGCCAAACCCGAAGTACTCGCGTACTCCAGGTGGCAGGTCCATGCGGTGAAAGAACGTCAAATCCTCCTCAGGAGGACTTGAAAATTGGGGAAGTTTACCCAGCCTGATCGGCCAGGTGTATCTCAGGGCAGTTATTTGACGAGCATCCGATTCAGCTGTTGATTTCCAGACTGAATCTGCAGCATATACATTCCATCTGGCAAATACGCCAGATTGATTTCTTCGCGAAATTTGGTGGAACTACCGGGCCATTGCTTGACATAGACGGCCTGGCCATTGAGTTCTGAAACCATTACCTCGACCGTTTCGCCCGCTTCTGGCTGTAGGTCCAGCAAGATTCGGCCATCGGCATAGTGATAGCTACCTCGGATGGTCGCAGCTGAGGCGATGGAGGGAGAGGACTGAGAGGCAGAAGTGGGAACAAAAGCAGCAGTTGGCTCCATCTGCGGGATGAAAGCCTGCTCACCAAATTCCATGAACTGGAAGGTGACCAAAGCTGAAAGAGTGAGCAAACATCCTAGCAAGAGCAAGTGCACTGCATACCGACGAATCATGGCGGTGATGACTTTTGAAAAACAGGTAAAAAATAGTCCGTGTATTTGCCCTACATTTGAAATAACGGCTTTGATGAAGGAGTATGAAATGATGAATTGCGCAGGCTGGTAGGGGAAAATGGGGAAAAGGCTTTTGATTCTTGGAATTTTTTAGTAGCGTTTTTGACCGGAAGCGAAGGGAATTCCCCTTTGGATCAACAGATTTCTCTTTCTGTCCAAATTGAAAACCGGGAAGAGCATCCACAAAAGTGGAAATGGTGTAAGAAAAGCCCCCAATTGCTTGTACTTTCTAAGGTGGGATTTCCGCTGCCTTTGGTTGGAGGAAAGGAGAAAATTTAGTATGCTTGCATAACATTTTATATTCTATTCAACTACTCGTTTGTATGATTGCCATCATTGTGTTTGTTCTCCTTTCAGCAGTAGCCTTTGGATATTTCGGCTATCAATTGAAGGGGATTCGCCAAAGTGTGATGTTGGGTATGCCGGAAGATCGGACGGACCGAGCGGGGGAGCGCTGGAAGAAAACTTTTTTGGTTGCATTCGGACAACAAAAAATGTTCAAGCGCTGGTTGCCTGCGACCCTTCATGGGTTCATCTACGTTGCGTTTTTGCTGACTCAGCTAGAGTTGGTTGAGATCATCCTGGATGGGATTACCGGTTCTCACCGAATGCTACGCCCGGCATTGGGCGGATTTTATCCCTTCTTGATCAGTTTCATTGAGGTGCTTTCGATGCTGGCCTTATTTGCCACGCTGATCTTTTTGGTTAGACGCAACCTATTGAAGGTGCCCCGCCTCAGCATGGATGAATTGTCAGGCTGGCCGAAACTGGATGGAAACCTGATCCTGTACGGAGAAATTCTGCTGGTAAGCTTCATCTTCATGATGAATGGCGCAGACGAAGTGCTATATCAACAAGGCGCTACCCATGCCGTCGGTACGGAAGGGACAAGCGGTTCCTTTGGCTTTGCGATCAGCAGCTGGTTGGGGCCCGCACTTTTTGGTGGAATGAGCGAATCATCTTTGCAGATCGTTGAGCGGATCGGCTGGTGGGGCCACATCATGGTGGTATTTGGCTTTTTGAACTACCTGCCGATCTCCAAGCACTTTCACATCATCCTCGCCTTTCCCAATACCTATTTCTCCCGACTCTTACCCCAAGGAGAACTGGATTCTCCTCCGCATATTCAAGAAGAAATCAAAGCCATCTTCGATCCTGCCTACCAGCCCGTGATCCTATCCATCATTTTGG
>JBCCCJ010000531.1:0-4913 GCA_039033615.1 Bacteroidota bacterium | reverse complement strand
TTTGGCTGAAACAACATTTAAATATACCCTTTCAGCCAAATATACCTACCAGCCTATCCTGTTGTGCAGATCAATCAATTGTTGGATACCTCTCTGCCGAACCCACTCCGCTCGGCAAACTGTCATCGCATAAGGTGGTCTATTGGGGAACCATATGTTCTCGGAGGGATTCTCATTTTTCTGAAAGTGGCAACCACCCCCAAAATGGCCTCACCCAAGTAATTTTCTCCCAATATTTTCATCTATCCTTGACTACATGTAGTTTACGGAAGTAATTATACGCTCCCCTTACAATGGAATTATCCTGGTTAGAACAGTTGAAAAAACCCAAAGGCCTTCGGTCCACGGTATCTGCCAAACCGATAGAGTTGTTTGTGCAGCTCTATGCAGGCAGTCAAGGGCTGGGGGTCAGGGTGGTAAATAAGCAAAAGCAGCCCGTTGAGGTCAGCCACCTTGACTATTCTGGCTACCTGCGGCATTTGCTTCAGACGATGGATCATGTCCAGGCGCAGATGGATTTGAGTATCGACTGGGAAAATCCCTTGCGGGAAATCTTGTTGCATCAGCATCCCTATTTGATTGGATTGCTTCGCCTCTGCGAGGCGTACCTGATCGACGAGCAGGGGAATCCCTTGCGCTTTGCCGAGGAGCGCGGGCAGATCACGCTCCACATCACGCCACTGGACAGTGAGGGAAAACAGTTGCAGGCCCGACATCAACTGAATGGGACATCAAATGCTCCTGAGTCGTTTCAGGTCATTACTGAAGATGCGGTGCTGGTCGATCAGACCATCTATGTCATCGCGCCTTTGGGCCAAGGATTTGGCAGCCTCCCCTTGTTCCATGCGGCCTTGCAGCAGGAAGACCTGACCTTCTTCCTTTCAGTGTACGTCAGCCAACTCGACCACATCGCCTTGCAGTACGAAGACTTTCGGCTGCAACACTCAGAAGAACCCTTTCCGAGCGAGCCTTGTTTGATTTTGGAAAAAGTGGATACGGATCAGACCCTGTACCTACGGGTGGGCCAAATGATGCCAGGCATCGGGATGGAGCGCATGAACACCTATCTCCTGAGCAGATATGCCCAAATCAACGAGCTAGAGAAGACCATCACCATTCGGCCAATCGAGCAATCGCGACAGGCGGAACTGCTGGCACGGGTAAAAAAACTGCTGGGCAAAAGCGGAGGAAAAAAGCGGGGCGGCGCTCAGAACTATATCCTGGAAGATGACCTGTTTATCATTGATGAGGAGCCCGCACGGGAGTTTGTTACCCGCCATCTCTTTTCTCTTATCAAAGAATTCAAGGTCATAGAAAATCAGCAGCTCAAAGCGTACAACCTACAAATCAAGCCCCCCAAGCTGCGGGTGAAACTCGACCACGGCATCGACTTTTTGGAAGGGAGCGTAGAACTAGCCTTTGACAATGAGTCTCTCAACCTCTTTGACGTGCTGCGACAGTATCGCAAGCAGCAGTATATCACCCTGCCCAATGGCGACAAAGCCATTTTGGAGGCGGGATACCTGCAACGTTTGGAACGCATTTTCAAAAAGAAGGCAAAAAAAGACGAGGTACAGGTTTCCTTTTTTGACCTGCCACTGGTAGAAGAATTGCTCGAAACGACCCATGATCGATCTCCCTTTCAGCGCTCGCGGAAAGTATTCGAAGGCTTTGCCGAGTTAGATCAGCGCAAGGTCAGACTCCCCAAGCTCCAAGCTACCTTGCGGGGGTATCAGCGGTACGGCTTCAAATGGTTGTCTTACCTCCATGAGCATCAATTGGGTGGCTGTTTGGCCGATGATATGGGCTTGGGCAAGACCTTGCAAGCCATTGCTATTTTGGCCAAAGCCTACCAGAAGAAAAAGGTCCCGCCCTCCCTGGTGGTGGCTCCGCGATCTCTGCTCCAGAATTGGCAAATGGAGTGTCGAAAATTCGCCCCCCAACTGAGCACCCACATTTATTATGGGGCAGACCGCAGGTGGGAGGAGGCCATTCAAGCTCAGGTGATCATCACCACCTATGCCCTCATGCGCAACGACATCCAGACCATCAAGGAGACCCAACTGCACTATGCGGTATTGGATGAGTCGCAAAACATCAAAAACTACGAAGCCCAGACCACGCGGGCGGCCTATTTGCTGCAAGCAGAGCATCGCCTGGCGCTGAGCGGGACGCCCATCGAAAACGATCTCTCCGAGCTGTACTCGCTCTTTCGTTTTCTCAACCCGGGGATGTTTGGTAGTCCCGCCCAGTTCAACGCTGACTTTGGTACCCCCATCCAAAAGCACAATGACGAGCTAGCGACTGCCGGGCTGCGAAAGAAGATTTTTCCCTTCATTTTGCGGCGTAAGAAGCAAGATGTCCTCAACGATCTGCCTGATAAGGTGGAGCAGACCATCTTCGTCGAAATGGGGGACGAACAGAAAAAACTCTACGAGCTCCGTCGCCGTTTTTACCAGGCGCTCATTGAGCGAGAAGTAGCCAGTCAAGGGATTAAAAAGGCCCAGTTTGTGATTTTTCAAGCCCTCAATGAGCTACGACAAATCGCCACCATCCCCGAGCAGTTTGCCGAACGGCACATCGTCTCAGCCAAGCGGGAGCTTCTGCTGGAGCAACTCGAAGAGACCCTGGCCAATGGGCGCAAGGCGCTGATCTTCGTCAATTTCCTGGCAGCTATTGAGTTCATCAGCGAGGATTTAGAGAGGTTGGGGATTGGATTTGTGACCATGAGTGGGGCCACTCGCAATCGGCAGGAATTGGTAGATCGCTTTCAACGTGATCCCAATTGCCGGGTATTCCTCATGACCCTCAAGACGGGCGGTACCGGTCTGAACCTCACGGCTGCCAGCACGGTCTTTTTGTACGATCCTTGGTGGAATATTGCAGCTGAAAAGCAGGCCATTGATCGCACCCACCGCATCGGTCAGCAAAACAAGGTACACGCCTTGCGCTTGATTGCCTCGGGGACCATCGAGGAGAAAATCAAGCTACTACAAGAAAAAAAACAGGCACTGTTTGATAACGTAATCGGGGCCGATTCTGCGGCACTCAAGGCTATGAGCGAGGAAGACATCACCTTTATGTTGAGCCAATGATAACAAAACCCAGCCTAGCGAGTGGATGGACGGTCGATGAAGTGCAGGACCGCCTGGAACAGCTTACGGTAGAAGAACTTCGGTCGCATCTCTTGCCTTATGCGATGGAATTCCTGACTAAGGAGACGCCTTGGCTCTTGAAGCAAGAAGAAAGAGTTGCAGAACATGCCAAAAAGGCTGTTCACAAGACCACAGGGAAACTCAAAAGAAAAATGCACATCATTTCGGTGGTGTCTCTCGCTTTCCTGACACCGGCATGCTTCCAGCGTTTTCGTACGTATCTCCCAAAAGAGGCCAATCGCGTTTTGGAAACTGTGGTGCTCGACGGCGCGATCACTTCTGAGGATATCAGCTTACGATACAACATCATAAGCGCGCATAAAGTTGAGCGGCCTCTGTACAGTTATGGTGAGCGCTTTAAGATTGTCTCGGCTTTCAGGGTCTATTTCACGCCTAACCAATATTCCTACTACAACTACCATGGAAGGTGGGCCACCTTCTTTTGGCCATATATGTTGCGAGAACTAGCCATACCGCTGCTATTTCCTGAAGCTCCTGCTCTCATCTTTGATCCATCTGCCCCAGAGCCCGGAGTCCAGACCTTTGAGGGCGAAACCCTGGTCCAGGAAGAATTACCCGGCCTCCTCATTCGTTTGCGACAAAAAGCTCCCAAACTGTCTAAAATGGGGCGCCCTTCGATCGCTACGGTGCGCTCTATCGGGAAAAAACTCAAGCTCCAGGAGTTTTTTCCCGATACCCAGGACAAAAGATTGGAAGCGCTCCGGGCCCGCTGTTTGGTGGGGCTGCTCGCACGGTTTCCCAACTTATCCACCCCCCCCTCTCCCGAGGCTATCAAGCAATTTTTCGACGAAGGATGTACCCAAAAGTTTCATCCGCCGATCCATTTACTCAATTATCTGAAGGGCATCGACAGGATCAGCTTCTCCTGGATGTACAGGCAAGGGAAAGAATACCACGAAGCGATCAGTGGCTTACCAGTGGAAAAATGGGTTCGGTATGGCTCTCTCATTCAATCGCTCAAAGCGCAGGCCTATACCCTAAATCTTACTTATGTAGATGGGGTGCAAAACCTGGAGCAAGAAATCTCATTAGATCCCGAGGATCGCTATGACTATCATAACAAATTGCAGATCTACCCATTCTTGAAGGAGCGGTTGTTTCACTGGGCTGCCTTTCATGCGATGACCTTTACACTCGCAGCCTGGGGCTTGCTAGATATCCGCTACTACCCAACCAATCACTTCCCTGCTCGGTACGTGATAGATTCGCCGCTGAACAGGATTGTGGCCATCCGCCTGACGAAGTTGGGTGCCTACGTGCTGGATCGGACCGATCATTACGAATCGACGGTTAAGCCGCCTTTTGTGCTATCATTGGCCACGGATTCGCTCTCGATTTTGTTGGAGGAAGGAGATCAAGCAAGAGCGGCTATGGCCATTCAAAGCTTTGCCCGCCCGCTGGGACAGCATCGCTTCTACACCCAGGCCAAGCTCTTTTTGGATGATTGTAAATCTTCTGACGAACTCACCCAAAAGATCCAGCTGTTCAAATCTATTTTTCCTGGAGACTTACCGGCGAATTGGGCGGCGTTTTTTGAGGCCATCTCTCAGCAAGTCAACCCGCTGCAACCAGCGGGGAACTACAAGGTATTTCACCTAGACCCTGAGAATACTCAACTGCTACAACTCATCGCTCGCGATCCTGAGCTTAAGGCACTCTCGTTGAAAGCAGAAGGCTACCTATTACTTGTCAAGAATAGGGAACTGAAAAAATTCAAGAGCCGCCTGCAGGCGCTCG
>JBCCCJ010000530.1:0-4914 GCA_039033615.1 Bacteroidota bacterium | reverse complement strand
GATCGACCGAGATGCGGTAGGGATTGCGACAGCCCATGACATACACTTCTGGGCGGCCTGCTGAACCGTCCTTGGGGAATAAGTTTCCTTCTGGGATTTCGTAGCTTCCTTCTTCTGTTGGGCGAATGCGAAGGACTTTTCCCCGCAGATCACTGGGATTGGCACTGGACTTCTGCGCGTCCCATGGACCACGGCCCGGAAGTTCATTGATGGGGGCATAGCCGGTTTCAAAAGGATTGGTGTCGTCCCCGGTAGAAAGGTGAAGCAAGCCATCTGGCCCAAATTCAATGGAGCCTCCGGTATGGCAGCACTCCTGCCGCTGCACAGGCACTTCCAACAACACCTTTTCAGAAGCCAGATCTAGCTGTTCTTGATCATAGGTAAAGCGGGACAACTGAAACTTGGCTTCCTCGGTTGGCGGTGAATAGTAGAGGTACACCCAATGATTCTGGACGTAATTCGGGTCCAGGGCCAGCCCTACGAGCCCGTCTTCTTTTTCGGAATACACGTCTAATTTTCCGACTTCTCTGGTTTCTTTGGCTTCCAAATCGTGGAGCATGAGTTGACCCCGGCGCTGCACCCACAGCACATTGCCATCTGGTAGGATCTCCAATTCCTCTGGTTCATTGAGGTTCTGGGCCAGTACACTGATCACAAAGCGGTCGGGGCTTGGGATCCGGGGCGTTTTGGCTTTGGTGTAATCCGTAGCGAGGTTCTGTCCAATGGCGTAGCGAATGCCTCCCAACAGGAGTTGGAGAAAGTCAGGTTCGACAAAGGTTTCATCAGTATGGCCAAAATTGGTGTACCAAGCTCTGCCGCCATCATATTCGTGGTACCAGGTCATGGGATGAAAGTCGCCATTACTGCCTCCTCCGTAGGAATCTTCATCCACCAAAATCAGGGGAATGATGCCGTCTGACAGGGAATCGCCGTGATATAGCTCCTTGAAGCTGTAAAATTCATCCGTCCGCTCCCAGGTATCTTTGCCTTTCAGGTGTTCCATGCAGATATGATCGTGATTGACCAGTTGCATGGTCCCTTTCCGAACGTTGGGGTCGCTGGGGTGTCCGGCAAAATAGCCCCCTACCAAGCGACCGTACCAAGGCCAATCGTATTCGGTATCGGTAGCAGCGTGGATGCCCACAAAGCCGCCTCCCGCCTGAATATAGCGCTCAAAGGCATTTTGTTGGTAGGAATCCAATACGTCTTGGGTGGTGTTGAGGAAGACAATCGCGCCGTAGCGGGCCAAATTCTCCTCCGTGAAGAGGCTGGCGTCTTCTGTGGTATCTACCGCAAAACCGTTTCCCTGACCCATTTTCATCAGGGCTTGTTGGCCAGCAGCTATGGAGCCGTGTCGAAACCCCTCGGTTTTGGAAAACACCAAAATCCGGCTATCTGATCGCTTTTTGGGGGCACAACTGATCAAGAGGCCAAGTGCGAGTAGCAGAAAGAATGAACGATTCATCCGCAGCAATTTCATGTGGAAGTAGTTGAAAGTAGTCAATGAAGAGGGAAGGGTGTTCCTTCGTGCGATGCCTGAATTTGGACTGAGAAGATCGGAAAAAAAATGGGGTTTTTGATTGGGGAAAGCGTTTCCGTTTGTCATTTCAATTGTCGAATCTTGAGGTTGCGGAAGCTTACCCGGTCGCCGTGGTCCTGAAATGCGATCACCCCTTTGCCTGCTTTGCCAAAATCCTTGTGAGGCGCAAACTTACTGTTGGCTACTCGCTCCGCCCATTCCTCGCTGCCTAACTCGTATTGGAGGAGTAGGTACCCATTGAGCCAGTGCTGCACCTTTCCATGATCCACGATGATGCGGGTGCGGTTGTAGGTGCCGGGAGGATTGAGGGCTTCGAAGGCGGGGGCCATAAGGTCATAATCCGAACCTGCGCGATGGGTCGCGAGCTGATTGTCAGGGTGGCGCAAATCATCCAAGAGCTGATACTCCGGGGCGATGGTCCAAACGGATTCTTTTTCTTCCGAGACGTGAAAAAAGATGCCACTATTGCCCCCTTCTACCAGGTTCCACTCCACGCTCAGTTCAAAATGCTCATACGCCTGATCGGTGACCAGATAGCCTGCTCCGGCCTCGACCAGGGTCAAGGCACCATCGACCACTTGCCAGCCTGAAGCCAGGTTTTTCTCTCTGAAGGAGCGGAAGCCTTCCGTAGTTGTCCCATCGAACAACAGATCCCAACCAGCGGCTTTTTCTGCTTCGGACAAGGAATTGAGAAAAGCCGTCGAATCAGGGAGAGACAAGGAAAGCGCTTTCCCAGAAGGCACTTGATTCATGTTGTACCAAGCTTCGGTGGACCACAAGCTCTGGTTGTCTTCGCTGGGGAAGGGCTGTAAGATGCGTACAAACAACACCATGCCAGCCTTCAATCCGCTTAGTTGGACATCCAGGCGGCGGCGATCCTCAGACAAAGCCAGCCCGCTGATTTCTATTGGAAGCAATTGGGCCCCGCCAGAATTGGGCTCCCAACCCATGATCCGATAATCCGAAAGCCGTTCCCCATAACCGGGGGCAATGGCTTCGCTAAACTCGATGGAGATGCCATTGGAACGAGCGGTGATTCGACTCATTTCAAAGGTGCTCCCTTCAGCAAAGGTGATTTGTTCCAGGCCAGCATTGAGATGACCAGGCAAATCCCAGCCTTTCCAGAGGTAGGACCTACCAACGAGGAAACCGTCCTCCGTAGGAAGGAGGCGACTGATGCCCCCTTCGAAGCCCTGACTGAAACGAAAGGCCGCGCCTTGCCATTGGCCGTTGACCATTTCCGGAGCGATCCGTCGCAGACCACCATAGGCCAAATCCGCCACCACAAGTTGATTCTCAAACGGCCCACTTCTCAAAACGGTGAGGTCAGTGGGAACTTCGGCCACCAAATTTCGGGGAAGCCAAACCACGGGCTGAGCTTGCCCTGCGAGATGGACGGTTGATGCGGGTTGGTCAATTGCCTGCACATCGGTGTACCAGACCTGATCTCCCTGGCAGTATAGGCCCAGCGGAGCGAAGGCATCCGTAGCGATTTCTTCCCATGATCCGTCAGACGAAACTTTGAGGATACTGCCTCGCTGAGGCAGCTGCTCGGCCAATTTGCGGCCATCTTTGTCCGCAGCCGCAGCCAGACTCACATAAAAATGCCTCCCATCATGATTCAACGCTCCGGCCAATTCCCGCTCGTTGGGGGAACAAGCCCATCCTCCGGCGATCAATCGAAACTCGTCGATGATGCCATCTTCGTTGATGTCGATCAATTGGGTCAGTTCCTGTCGCTGCAAGACGTAGATATTTCCGTCCACTACCTTGAGGCCCATAGGCTCAGCCAGCCCGGTGGCAATGCGTTGCAGGCTGGGTTCGGCTCCATCCTGCTCTTTCCACAGATAGACCGCTCCTACTCCGTCAAAGGTGGCGATTGCGATGCTGCCATCTGGCAGGCGATCCATGCCGCCCACGCGGGGCGCAAATCCCGGGAATTCCCACGCTTCCCTGTTGAGCGAAGGATGGAGGCCATCCACGGACCAGGCATCACCTGGAATGGCTCTGGCTTGAGCGGTATAGGCGCGTTTGAAGCCGGGTTTTGCGATATTTTCGTCAGGAGTCTGGCAGCGAAGCACCTCCTGAGGCACCTCAGCATAGCTGCGAATCCCCGCGATGTACCATTCCCACAGGAGGGTTTTGGCACCGTCCTGATTGAAGTATTCGATGCGAAAGGGATGCAATTCGGTATCGAGGAACATCCGAAATTCCAGCGAGCCCGTGCCATCAATGGTGGGCATACCTGCCATGAGGGGTCCCACGCTGGCCATGAGGGAATCATCGATGAAGATGCGGGCTCCCTCGTTGGCACTGAGGCGAAACTGGAAGGTGTCAGCGGTGCTCATCTTGAGGTATCCACTGACCTCGGCGAAAAAATGGCGACCCATCTGGTCAAAGGGCGTGCGGTAGCGCGAACCTTCGAACATCGCTACCGCCGGAGTAATGAACGCCTGGTTGGGGGCTTGGTTGGGGAACAATTGCGGGAGGCCGTTGAGCGGACCCTTGAGTTGATACAATTCAACGAGGGCTCCTTTTTGTAATTCCTCAGATTGAGCCAGAACTGTTCGGATACTCAGGAGGCTCCATATCACGATCAAGAGCCAGGAAAGATGTCTCATAGGTAGAGAAAAAGCGTTTGGTTAATTGATGACAGCTCAAAAATAAGAAAAAGACGGGGATAGAGGGAGAATAGGCGGAAAGCCTCCTGGTTTCCTCCCTCATCGGTTCGGGGAGACATGACTTTGGGGGTAGGACAAACTTGTCATCTGAGAGAAAGGAACGAACTGGATGAATAAGCGATGTTCCTCTGGGCTTCGCTTCACGGGAGCACCGGGCATTGAGAGGGGAAAATGGCATTCGCTCCGCGCCTGCTGGTTTTCTCGCAATCATTTGACGCTACCGAGCTGCGAATCGCTCCGCGCTTCGGTTGTAGGAAGCATTTGTTAGCTGCTGGCGAGTAGGGGCAGCCCGGTAAGGATGCCCATTTTGGTAGGATCAAGTTCAAGGACTTGATTTCAACAGGCGCCTAGCGACTGCCAGCTATACAAGTGAAAGGGAAAACCAATCCACATTTCGACCCTTCCTCCCCATTTACAAGGGCAGCAATTGGGTCCTATCCCCCTGCCTTGTTGGAGATTCTTCCTCACGCTGCTACTACCAAGCTGGCTAGGTCAGATGTATGGTTCTAACATTTGACTTTGTTTGTTGATGACTTTTGTCAGTTAGGTGATAAAAAGAGTGGTATTTATTGCTTTTTGTTACCCCCCCCCTATATTGCGAAAGTCAATTTACTCACTCACTCAGATTATTTCTTTTTCGTAGTACCTGTTAATCTGTGTGCCATGAAGCACCCTTTCTTGATTTCATTGTTG
>JBCCCJ010000529.1:0-4920 GCA_039033615.1 Bacteroidota bacterium | reverse complement strand
GTTGGGGGAGGGAAAAAATTGTATGCCCTGTAATGGTAGATTCACAGCCATCAGCCCTTACAGCTTGGACCATGGCTACGGTAGTTCCAGATGGTAAAGGCGGCAAGGTTATGGTAGAGCTTTCGGGAAAGCCACCGTTACCAGGATCGATGCCTAAAAATTGAAGCGAATTCGAATCAGGGCCTGCGTACCATCGAAAACTACCTGAGAAAGCTCCTTGACCACTAGCCATTATGTCAATGGGCGCTCCCACACAACCTACGACGGGAGGGGAATTGAATATAGGGCTCGGTGGGGCCCCAAAAAAATCGGAATTGATAGTCAAAGTTTGACTCATCGTAGGATAGCTGCCATTATTTCCCAGGCGAATTCGATATTGATAGCTACTATCAGCAAGACTGATATTGGAAAGGACATACGAAAAATGCTGAGTTCCTGTTCCCACACCGTTAGGAAGTGAAGTGAAGTTGTCAAAAAGAGGATCTCCATCATCATCAAACTCCCAGATGTAGTCATAGGTATTGTTGTCTGTCTCAACATACAGCACCAAGGATGTACCATTTCCACCTCCGGTGCAGGCGTTGATAGTCGCTGGTAAGTCCGTTGTAATTGCCTGCCCCACCCCAACTCCCGGGATCCCCCCCATGACCAAGGACAACCAACACAATCGAAGAAGCGGACGCAAGCGAAGCCGAAAAGGAGAAAAAACACACATGGGTACAGACAGTTGGGGAGAATAGAATGGGGAAGCGGGAAATACGGCCACGATAAAGCTAGGCGAAACCACGCTTGATCCTCCTTCACAGATAAGGAGACCTAAACGAGGCAAACAGGCGATGATGGCGGCGGGGGAAAAGCATTTGCAATATCCTTCGAAAAGTACAGATAAATTGGCATTCAAAAAATATTGCATCTCAAAAGGTTTTTTCCTTCCTTACCCGAAGAGACTTTCCCCCCTCTCCTTTTTGATGATTTTTCTTTTCTACCCTAGCGATGAGATTCGTACGATTGATTGGTTGCAGCCTGCTGTTGGGCCTAATTTCCTCTTCTTTGATGGCCCAAGTCAAGCTCTCGGAGAAAGAGCAGCGCAAACTGGTGAGCAAAGCCCAAAAGAAACTGGAGGAATTCCAGGCCCTGCTCAACTTCATTTCTGATGAAACAGAAGTACACGATGATGTCATTCAAGTCATCAACGTGCGCTTTTCAGAACCTCAAAATCCCAATCGGATGTTTTATAATGGTTCGGTCATCATCGAGTCTGACATCGAGCCTACCCATTTTGACCACACCAACGTGGAAGACCAGTATGCCCGCGAGTACCTGAGGGTGCTGGATCTGATGTATGAAAAGGCCACGGAGCCTACCATCGAATTTTCCAATATTCAAGTCTCCAAAGTCTTCCAAAAGAGCTATCCGTATTTGTTGATCAAGTTTGATAGCAGGTTTGGGGGCGCGAATCGAGAACTCCCCCTTCCCTATCGGACGACCCAGCGAATTGCCGAATTTCGGTTGGAATTGGTCGGCAACAAATGGGAACCCTACATTTCCAGCATTCGATTTTATAATCCCGAGACGCCTTTCAAAGCCAAAGAGTACGCTGGCAAACCATCTACCCCTAACCCCTCAAAAGAGAAGGCTCCCAAGATACCCAAAGTCAAAACGCCCAAACCAACAGTTGCTATCCGGAGAAAATGGCCCATTCCGGCAGGTGCCAGCATCCTGACAATTGGGGGCGGAATCGTCTACTATGTACTGCGCCCGCAGCCAAGACCGGGTACCGAACCGGAGTGATCCATCCAAGGAGAGAACATAGACGCTTGTCGTCTTTTCTTCACCTGAGCCACAGGCTTCGCGTACTCCTTGCCTCTCCCTGCCGAACCTGTAGGAAGTAGATGCCTGGGGCCAATTCATTTCGCTGCATCTCCACGGGAAATCGCCCGCTGATTTCCTGCATCAATCGCCCTTGAAGATCCCGGAGTTGGATTTCTACGGGCTCAGAAGACTCCCCATCCACCGTCCAGCTATCTTGGGCAGGATTGGGATGAAGCGACAGCGGCAAAGGCGTGAGGGGAGCGGCCCGACTGCTGGAAATAGGGGTAGGAAAAACCAGACGGGAAAGTAGGTTAGGTCCCAGATGAAGGCTGGTGGTGGCGACCAGGCTATCTCCAGCGGTGTACATCGGACCACCATGGTGGAGGTTGAGGTCGTAGCGGGGATAGTTGCTGCCAGAAATACTCAACCGAATGCGATGGCCCGGCAAAAAGGTATGCGCCAGGTCAGAGAGCAATAAGCTGATCTCATACACCTCACCCGGTACAACGGCGCTGGTATCTCCGGCGGTGAAGCCCTCCCGAAAACGAAGCCGCAGGATGTCATCGGCTAACAAAACCGAGCGACCATCAGGATAGACGTTGGTGAGGCGCACCGCCACATCCGCATCAGGACGATCGGTCGAAACAAAGAGGCGCACCTCTATTTGACCCTGTACTCGGACGGCTTGCCCCAAGGGTTCCGAAGTGAAGAGCAGGAGGTCGGAGCGGCTTTCCACGGTATCACGTTGATCATAGGGGCCTTGGAGCAAATCCTGTCGCAGGGTCATTCCGCCATAGGTGGGAGAAGGATCGCGAGGGTTTGCCTGGAAATTCAGGCTGCCATTGGAAGAAGGAGCCAGCTGTAAACTGCTGTCTCCATGTAGAAACCAGTTCTGCGTCTGACCCGGTGGCGGCCAGGATTCTGTTTCCCACCAGCCTTGATCTCCCATTTGAAAATATTGAACCGGAGCTTGCTGCTCCCAGGCATTGGCGGAATCGAGCAGATGATAGGCGAGAAAGCGCAGCGCCAAAGAATCGCCCCAGCCTTCTGCCTCGGGGAAAGACAATTCCCCTTGATTGATGGTGCCGGGCCGGGTATCGCCGAAACCGCCATGCGCCCAGGGGCCGATCAGGAAGTGATGTTGATCCCGAACGGATGGGGCTGATTGTTGTTGAAGGGCGGTGAAAAAGGGCAAAGAAGCCTCGATGTTGTGGTCGTACCAGCCGCCTTGCATAAAGACCGGAACCTGGATTCGTTCGGGATAGAAACTGGAGTTCTCAACAAATGCCCAAACATTGTTGTACACCGGGTTGGCTCCCACCAGCGCCCCAATTCCGAAGCCAAGCCCATCCAGTTGTTCCACGTATTCGGTGCGCAATACGCCACCAGGGTAATATTCGTCGTAGGAAAACTGGGGTTCTGCCACCATGGGGATCGCACAGACCAAATGTGGCGGCTGCTCCCGCATGGTTTGAAACTGAACCACGCCCAAGGCGGAAGGCCCCCAGGTTGCTACCTGGCCGTCAGACCAAGGCTGAGCGGCAATCCATTCGACCACATCATAGCCGTCTTCCCCCCGATCTGCG
Organism: Bacteroidota bacterium; assembly: GCA_039033615.1. Classification (GTDB taxonomy): domain Bacteria; phylum Bacteroidota; class Bacteroidia; order J057; family J057; genus JBCCCJ01. Next base: position 1,522 of record JBCCCJ010000529.1, on the reverse strand, counting down.
TCCAGACTAAAAGCCCCCAAAGACCCAAAAAATCCCCGCCAATCTACCGTAACGAAGTTGTAAGGGCTGCTGTCGAGGTCCAGTTGCACATTCAGGGGAAGATTGAATCGGTAGGCAATCCGATTGTAGGGCGTCTGAACCAAAATCGTAGGACGAACCTGAGTTCCGGCCGGCAGAAATACATCCGCCGCCAGTTTCTTTCCGTCTCGCATGGGGATCGAATCAATTTGGGGAGTCAGGAATATCTGAGCAGGCAGGTTCCCGGCGAAACATACAGAGAGAATTAGGCAAAGAAGGTAGGTGCGTTGGTGCATGAGAAGAGAGTTTGTCATTGGACTTCAGAATCGGCAGAAAGTTTATTTTCAATTTTTACTGAAAGTTCTGAACAAATACTAATTTGACCCCGTATTCTGAATAACGACTCACTTCAACAACCATCAATCGACATGACTACGCTCCAAGACCAACTCATCATTTTTGACGATCAGTGCCCGATGTGTCAGTTGTACACCCGGGAGTTTGTTCGGCAGGGAATTCTGCAACCTGAAAACCGTCGGGGATTCAGCGAAGTAGAGGTGGAGGAAATGGAGGAATTGGACGTAGATCGGAGTCGGCACGAAATTCCCTTGGTGGATCAAGCGACCGGAGAAGTCCGCTATGGATTGGAAGCTTTGTTTTTCCTACTGGGAGAGCGTTGGAGTTGGATGAAACCGATCTTTCGGCTGAAGGCGATCCAATGGCTGCTCTATCCATTGTATCAGCTCATCACCTACAATCGTCGCTTGATGGCAGGTACCCAAGCCAGCGGGGAAGGTTTTGATTGTGCCCCCGACTTTCACCTCGGTTGGAGGCTGACCTATCTGGGGCTGAGTTGGGGGGCTGTGGTTGCCTTGATGGTGGGACTTGTGCCACAATTGTTCACGACTCTGCCAATCCTCGGCTTGATCTGGTTGGTGGCAGGAGCCAAAATCGCTTTGCTTGGATTCCTGCAAGCTCGTTCGAATTGGGATCATCACGGCAACCTAAGCAGCAGTTGGTTGGTGGGGATGCTGCTGTGGGGGATCTGCAGCTGGGGAGGCAGTGTGGGATTCGCTGTTGGATCTTTGGCGAGTTTGGTCCTGATTTGTGTGGAATATGTTAGGAGGAAACTGGTGTAATCGTAGATAAACCGAAGCTAATTGGGACTTGGCTGAGCTTCATCTGGTCATCATTTTCTTCAGAAACGCTTTAGTCTTGATAATTTGGAGGGGAGGAAATCCTATTCTATCCAGGATATTGAGGTGTCGATCATCAGTTACCAAAAAAGCATCAAATATTGGGCGATAGGTAGACTTTCGACCAATGCTCACCAATAGGCTATTCGTATCAAGGACAATCCTCATGCTTATTTCTCATTAGCCTGATTAGAATCTGATGGGGTACCTTTCAACCAGTTCTCCATCGTGGTATTGTCCCAATTGTTTTCCTCCCACAAACGATCCATCTCGTCGGAAGCCCTATCTGCAAAATATCTGGCTATTAG
>JBCCCJ010000528.1:0-4927 GCA_039033615.1 Bacteroidota bacterium | reverse complement strand
TACTCTTCTCACCGAAAAGCAATGATTCCTCCCCCTTTCTCCCCCTCCCGAGTGGGAAATGCGCACCAGCCTTGCCGTGGGCAAGTCCGATTATCATGTTTCATTCATCATTCGTCGGTTCGACATTCAGGGGGTTCTTACCATCGGCGATCAGGGACGTTCCCGAATGCAATTCGGCGCTACTCTTCTCACCGAAAAGCAATGATTCCTCCCCCTTTCTCCCCCTCCCGAGTGGGAAATGCGCACCAGCCTTGCCGTGGGCAAGTCCGATTATCATGTTTCATTCATCATTCGTCGGTCCGACATTCAGGGGGTTCTCGCCATCGGCGATCAGAGCCTCGCCGAATGCAATTCGGACTACCTCTTTTCACCGAAAAGCGGGTGGTTTCCTTTGAAAGGGAAACGGGGCCGCAGCGGAAGGGTACAGCAGAGCCTTGACATCGGCAAGTCCCGCTTCTCGCTTCCCGCAACGAAGTGATCCCACTTCCCCTCCTCAATCCACCAATTCCGCCCACCAATCCGCCAACAAATTCCGCAACTGCCGTACCGCGTAGCCCTTGCGGGAAATGATGGTTTTGAGATTCTCTTCGCTTTGTTCTGCGATTTCGCGTAGCGTTAGGCCTTCTAGCTCATGTTTCACAAAGACCATCCGTTGCGCTTCGGGCAACAATTCGAGGGCTTCGTACAGGGCTTCCCAAAAGTTTTCCCGCAACCAATATTCATCCGGACCCGCTGATTCTGCTTCCAACCATTCGCCTTCCGCCCACTCCTCCTCTTCATCAGGCAGCAATTCTGCCAGCCACTCCGGGGACTGCTTGCGGTAGTGGTCGATGATTTTGTTGCGCAGGACGCGGTAGAGCCAGGCGCGGGGTTGTTGGATCGGAGTACGCGCCTGGGTGCGACTCAATTGCAGCCAAACCTCTTGCAGGAGATCTTCTGCCTCTTGCGCACTTCCGATTCTGGAGTGAACAAAAGCAGTCAATTCTGCTTGGTAGGTGCGGATCCAGGTGGAAAGGAGTTCGTTGGCGGGTTCGGGCTCTGTCTTCATTCATAGGGGCAGACGATTGGGGGAGCCTTTTCCTTTATCCCACCCGAAAATTATTTCTCCACGATGATGTGGAAGAACGCTTCTCCATTGTCCATTTGTTCCAATTCTTCCCAAAGGATGCGGAATCCAGCCTCTTGCAGGAGGGTTTTGCTCTTCTCAGGAGAGAAATACGACCAATATATCTCCACTCCGTGCCAGTCCTTCCGAAGCTCCGCCTGATCCTTTTCTCCCAATACCAGATAAGCGCGACCTCACTCTTTCAGCCAAGTGTAGAGGTGGGCAAATAGGGCCGCATGCTTTTCCCGCTGGACGTGGATGATGGCAAAGGTACTGACGATCAAATCGAAACTTTCAGCAGGAAAGTCTAGGTTCGCCATATCTCCAACCTGGAAAGTGCCTTCGGGGATTTCCTTTCGGGCAATGTCAATCATCGCAGGAGAAATGTCTACTCCGCTGACCGTCAGGCCCTTGTCAAAGAAATATTTGGTAACAGGGACTCCGCCCCCGCAGCCAAGATCAAGGACTGTTCCTGACGTAGGCCAATATGAACTGAGTTGATCGAAATAAGCGTAATTGACCGCCTGTTTGTTGACCCTTCGTTGGTGATAGGATTCACCCATAGCATCATATCCACTGCGGATGATGTCATTTTCCATAGCCGGAAAGTTGAGGTATATGAAAAGGAAAAAAGAAGGAGGGATCTAAGAAGTACGGGAGCGGTAAGAATATGGTTAGCCTATCGAGGGTTGGGGGAGGGCTTGCTCAAAGAATTCCCGGGCATACTGGGCGGGCGTCATCTGGGTAATCCGCTTGAATTGGCGGTTGAAATTAGAGGTGTTGGGATAACCAGCCATTTTTCCCAATTCCTGGACGGTGATCCGATTGAGTTTGCCTTTGATGATGAGGTCGCAGGCATAGCTGATCCGCATCTCGTTTACCACTTCGGTGAAGGTTTTGAGGGTTCGCTGTTTGAAGAACCGACAAAAGGCGGTCTCCGAAAGGTTGGCGACTTTGGCCGCCTCGGAAAGGCGAATTTCCCCGGATAGATTCTGAACGATGAAATTATAGACGTCATTCAGGCGATGATAATCGAGCTTGTGATATTGATTGGTGAAGCGTTCGCTGCTCAATAGCTGATATTCTGTGTTTTCTGAAAGAAGCTGCATGATTTGCAACAACAGCAAGAGTCGAGAAAAAGGAGATGCCTCCAACATTTCATACAGCATGGCTCGGATCTTGTGCTTGGCCTCCCCACCAATCCTAAGCCCTTGCTCAGACTTCCTCAGCAGTTCCTGCCAATGGTGTAACTCCGGCAACTTCAAAAAATCTTCCCCAAGGGTTTGCAATCGAAATTGGAGGACCGTTACGACAGAGTCGGAAGCAGATTCTGGCGTACCAATGAAGCAATGCGGCAAATTCTCCCCGAGGAATACCAAATCTATTCGCTCAAAGGCTTCGACCCGATTGCCAACAAATCGCTTGCCTTCTCGATTCTCCGTCAAACAAATTTCCAACTCCGGATGATAGTGGTATGGCATCGACATTTCTGGCTCCGGTACCTGTTTCAGCTTGATCAGTTGCTGAGTAGCGAAGGGGATTTTTTCGAAAATAGGCTTCATTGGGACATTTATTCGCGCTTGTTGATACGATTTTACCATTTTTTTTCACTCAAGGCCAAAAAAAAGCAAATTGTATACGTAGCTAGCGGCAGGTCTTGCCCATGCCTGTATATTCCGTGAGCTTTTTTCATTCCTCATTACCCATTGCCGGACTCATTTCCGGCGATGGGCACATGAGAAAGAGTAAACCAGCACTTGAGAGGCTTTCCTCGTCTTGGGAGAAATAACGTAACATTTCTCTCATGAAAACAACGCATGTTCTCTCTCTCCTTTTCCTTCTTAACGGATTGTTGATTTCAATTGGTTGTCAGCCAGCCAGGAATATTGTGCCAGAATTGGACACCGAAGCCAGCAAATTGCCGCTCCTGGCAGAAGGGCAACACCTCGGTATGATCGTCGGCTTCAACCCCTCAAACCCCACCGCTACAGAAGATTCCATCGCTGCTCGCTGGCAAGAATCCTTGGACGCAGGTAGCACGGCTGGACGGCTACAGATTGATTGGCCAGAACTGGAACCAGCGCCCGGTGAATTTGATGAAGAAGCCTTGCGAGGACCACTTCAGGAAATGGTGGGCCAAGGCTTAGCTACCTTTCTCACCATTTCGGCTTTTGACAGTGATGGCGCGGTGGTACCTGAAGATCTGGAAGGGGTCGATTTTGATTCCGAAGAAATGCAAACCCGCTTCAACGCCTTGATGGACTGGGTGATTCCTATGCTGGTCCAGTATGATGGCTGGGCGATTGCGGTCGCCAACGAACCCGATGTAAACTTTGAAGATAATCGGCAGCTGGCGGATGAAATTCTGATGTTTCTAGAACAATCTCGGGATCACATCCATCAACTTGACAAAGATATGGCGGTGACGATCACCATGAGTGCAGGAACCTTGGATGATTTTCCTCGCCAAACCCGGAAGATCGCAGCTGCTTCCGATGTGGTTTCGCTGAATTTTTACGGCATCAGTCCGAAAGAAGCAGGTCAGATCGTACCCGCTGAAACCGTGCAGGCAAAATTGCAAGAATTGTTGGAGTTTGCTGGGGACAAAGACATCGTCTTCCAGGAGTTAGGCTTGCACAGTGGAGGGGAAAACTTGACGGATTCTCCTGAAAATCAAGCTGCTTTCTTCCAAGCCACCTTTGAAATGATGGAACGAGAACCTCGCTTTCGAGCCGCTTATGTATTTCAGTTGGTGGATTGGTCGCCAGAAGTTGCGGACTTGTTCATGAGTTTGTTTGATGGAGAGGATGTCCCTTCCATTTTCATCGAAGAATACCGGGAAGTACTGCTCAATCTAGGCTTGATTCGCTATGAAGACGGTACCCGGAAACCCGCCTGGGATGTATACATCGACTGGGTAAAAAAGATCCGCTGATTTGGGAAGCAAGGATGGGATTGGTAGGTTTGTACCATGAAATATGCTGAGTCCATCCTTGCCTTTTTGGCTGCCATATCTTTTGGGTTGAGTCTGTGGTCCCAACCTCAGTTGGGGGTATTTGTCCTGCTTTGTCTGTTCCTCTTGAGCATCATGTATTTCTTCCTGGGCTTTTTCCTGATGCAGGGGCTTGGCTTTGCAGATCTGAATGAGGCCGCTAGGAAAAAGCAACTGAGTATTGCTCGAACCATCGGCAGTGCAGGCCTGGGAATTGGGATGTCAGCGCTGCTACTGGGAATCATGTTCCAAATCCAACTGTGGACCGGCGGAGCCGAAACCCTGTTGATGGGGTTGGGTGTCTGTGGAGTTGCGCTGGGGATCGTGGTCTTCAAATGGACCCAAGGGAAAGAAGTGATGTACCGAAATCTCATGATTCGCTTGCTACTGGCCCTCAGCATTGGCTTGGTTTTCTTTTTCGTTTCGCCCTATACCTGGCAAAAAGTCAGGCACCGCAATGATGTGGAATTCGTCCAGGCGCTCGAAAAAGCGGAAGCCAATCCCGAGGATGAAGCCGCAATGAAGGAGCTATTTGAATTGCAGCGGGCCCGACAGGAAGCGAAGCGGAAGCAAGGGCAGGCGACAAAATAAGCCGATGATTCAAAAAAACATTCTCAAAAAAATGTACCCCTTCTTTTCCCTGCGTCTCTTTTGTGATTGTACAGACTTAGAACCTACTCTCGATACCGCACATCTAAATCCTATATAGTCAGTGGCCATATCTTGAGGGAAGTAACGACGTTGCGCAGGGTCAATCCAATATGCTCTATCTCTCCAAGATCCACCTTTAAATACTCTAACTTCGTCATTTATTAAAGATGTTCTATTAT
>JBCCCJ010000527.1:0-4935 GCA_039033615.1 Bacteroidota bacterium | reverse complement strand
CTGCCACTGCCACTGCCACTTCCCCCTTTTCGCTCCTCCCCTCCTCCTCAAATGGTACCTGCTTCGATGGCTACCTGAATCAATTTGGCCCGGTGGACCCCCAATTTGGCCTCTCTTTCTTCCTGACTCGCTTCTTTCAATTTCTTGATGGAGCGAAACTCCTGGAGGATTTGTTTTTCGGCGGCAGCCCCAATGCCCTTGATTTGGGTGAGCAAAGAGCGCTGACCTGGAGCTTTGCTGCGCAGCTTGCGGTGGAAGGTGATCGCAAAGCGGTGGGCCTCATTCCGCAATTGCTGAATCAACTGCAAAGCCGGACTTCGCTTGTCGATGTGCAAAGGATAGGGATCGCCGGGACGGTAAATCTCCTCTAGTCGCTTGGCAATCCCAATGATGGGAATTTTACCCATCAAGCTCAACTTTTTCAGGGAGGTGACCGCGCTGCTCAACTGGCCTTTGCCTCCGTCGATGAGGATCAATTTGGGCAGGGGTTCCTTTTCGTCCAATAGGCGTTTGTACCGTCGGTACACAATCTCTTCCATCGACGCAAAGTCATCCGGCCCTTCCACCGTTTTGATCTTGAAGTGTCGATAGTCCCTCTTGGCGGGTTTTCCGTTTTTGAACACCACGCAGGAGGCCACAGGCGAAGTTCCCTGGAAGTTGGAGTTGTCAAAGCATTCGATGTGATCCGGCAACTCACTCATATTCAACGCCTGCTGCAGGGCATCCATCATGATCTCGCCCGGTGTGCGGCGCTGCTTGAAGTTTTGCTTGTAGAGCTTTTCCGTCAAGAGACTGCGGCAATTCTTGATGGAGAGGTCCACCAAATGTTTTTTGTCGCCGCGTTGAGGTACACTGGCTTCCCAACCTTCCGGCAATTGCTCCGGTTTCAGTGGGTGATTGACCACAAGCTGAGGAAATAATTCATCACTTTCGGCAAGCAAGTTGTCCAACGCCGCCAACATGATTTCTTCATCTTCTTCCTGATGGCTACGGCGGAATTCCCAGGCATGGGTCTGCACAATGGCCCCGTCCTGCACCTGAAAGTGATTCACTACCGAGAGGTTTTGTTCGGTATCTATGGTCAGTACTTCGAGGTTGCCGATCTTTTCTGAAACGACGGTATTCTTCCGCTTATAGGCTCGGACTTTTTCGATCTGGCGCTTGTAAAATTCCGCCTTTTCAAATTCATAGGCTTCCGCCGCCTGTTTCATCCGGTCTTCCAGCCCATTCAATACCGGACTCAAATGCCCTCGCAGAATGTGTCGAACCTGGCTGATGCCTTCCATATAGGCTTCCTCCGAGATCAAGTCCTCGCAGGGACCCGCACAATTGCCGATTTGGAATTCCAGGCAGCGTTTGAATTTTCCAGCTTTGATGTTCTTCTCACTCAAAAAGAAATTGCAGGTCCGCAGGGGAATAAAGCCTCGAATCAACTCCAGCATGGCTTTCAGCGCCGTGACACTGGGATAGGGACCATAGTAAGTCGAGCCATCGTCGATTTTTTGCCGGGTGCGAAATACCCGAGGGAAGCGCTCCCGTTTGATGCAGACGTAGGGAAAGGTCTTCCCGTCTTTCAGCAGGATGTTGTAGCGCGGCTGATGGGACTTGATCAGGTTATTTTCCAGCAGAAGCGCTTCTACTTCTGAATTGGTAACGGTATAGGCCATGTCGCGAATCCGCTGCACCATGTGGCTGATTCGGTAGCTATGAGGGCGACCCGAGGCAAAATAGGAGCTGACCCGCTTATGAAGGTTTTTCGCTTTGCCGATGTAGAGGATGGTCCCTTTCTCATTCAAGAAACGATACACCCCCGGACTGGCAGGGAGATTTTTGACTTTCGCAAGTAATTCAGCAGAATGTCCAGACACAGAGCGATTGATTGAAATCTTCCTCTAAGGTACGAAACCTCTCCCTCGTGACGCAAAAACGCCTCTGGCCAGAAACCAAAGGCGCCAATATCGCAATGTTCAGACGTTACGGATAGATGCGAGCCAATTGCTCTCCCAAGAACAGCTCTTCGCTGCGGCCCTGGTACACTTCACTTTCCTGCGAGCGGTAGAAGGTGCTACCTGGTTTGAGGTGTAATTCCCCCGCTACCTTTAGTTGAGAACTGCTGATTTGATTGAAGGTCGCGAGGTTTTTGAAATCCCGCCCAATCCGACAGAGACCATAGTTGTCAAAACGACCTTGATTCACCAATTCGGCAAGCGTTACAAAAGCGGCAGAAGCAGCATTGTGGGTGATGGCACCCAATTGAGCGACAAACTGATGGATATGAATCTGGGCACCATGACGGTTGTTCAGGATGCCACCGTTGATGATGCCAGCAATGTATACTTCTCCGGCGTTATTGAAGGTGCCCCGAGGGCTGATGATGATTTCTCCTTGGCGAGATTGTAGGGTAGCTTCCATGCCGATTTCGAGGGTGCCTTCGACTTGCAAAGAAAAGCCATCGATGGTCGCATCCTCCATGAGGACGACTTTGTCGTCAGCATCAATGTGCGTTCCAGGATAGGCAGGAAACCAGTTGGCAGGATTGGCATAGAAGTGATCTTCTTGTGCCATGAAAAAGTAATCTTTCCCAAAGGAAGGGAAACAAGCCAACAACAGAAGCAAAGAAATGACGGTAGGTTTGGTTTGGGACATCTTTCTGTTTTTTCCGGGTTCTTAACGCTTCATCTCTTCAAATAGTATGAATGGGTGAGAAAATCAGCGTTTGGGAAATCCCGAGTTTGTGTTCGTTACAATGGGCAGATCAATGGGGCAGCTCAGATGTTTTGATGACACTAAGGTAGTGGGAATCAGCACCTCTGCGTCAAACCTGCACATGAGTGATCGAAGCTGCCTCCTGATTGGTAAGAAGCTTGGAATGAACGGGGAGGAGGGTTGATGGGCAAGGTTCCCTTTGTAGTGCCAAATTGGGCTCGGCCAGTTCCTTGTTTTGAAAAAGGCATCGAGGTAAGTCTCGCCTCGAAAGATGAATAGGGTACTCACGAATTGACACAGCAAAAAGGCAGCGAGATGGAAATTTCGTGGCATTCGCCAAGAAAAGAATCCAACCTCACCACGCAGAGAATTTCAACCAATAAGGACTGGTGAGAAGGCAATTCAGATCCCTCGGCTTTCGCTCGGCACAAGTTCGTGGCTGAAAAAACAAATGCCCATAAACATCTGAAAATGGGACTACCCAAAAAGTTGTCCCAAGTAATTGGATTCGATCAGTCTCCTACTTCGCCCAACACATCTATTTCCCGCACCAACAACAAATCTCCTCTTTCACCCAACCAGAGCAAAAGAGGAGATGGAATGTCAGGGAAGCCTCCCTACTTGACCTTCAAAATCCGAAAAGATCGGGGAGGAATGGCCAAAGCGCGTTCTATGATTGCTTCTTCTTCGTCATACAAATGCTGGTAGGTACCTGCGGGCATCTCTACCTCTTGCACCTGTTTCGAAGCATTGAACACCACCCAAATGTCTTCTTCTGCTTCCGTCCGACGGTACATCAACAAATCCCGGTCATCGTCGATGAGCTCATAGGAGAGACTCCCTGACCGCAATGCAGGGTGTGCTTTGCGGATGGCGATCAACTGCTGATAGCAGGCAAATAGCGCCTGGTCAAATTGAACCTCATCACGGGGGCGTTCCACGTCGAGGGGGTGATGAGTTTCCGCTTCAAAATCATAATCAGGCCATATCAGTGGTTTCCGACAATTGGGATCATCGGCTCCCCACATGCCCATTTCGTCTCCTGCCCAAATGTGAGGCGCACCAATATAGGTGAATTGCTGCGCTAGGATCAACCGAAGGGTCTCGTAGGCCTCGGCGTCTGGTCGATGAATCTTGTAGGGATTCCCTTCGCTTGGCCCGGTTTGGAACTTGTATTTGTTGCGGTTGAAAAGGGAAGTACTCGCTCGGGGAACATCATGGCTCGAAATGAGATTCATCATCGCGGCACTGACTTCTGGGCGGAGGTTGGAACGGAAGCGCTCTAGACTGTCTACCATCTCTGAGACCGGAATGGCATTCGGTGCCTCGGCAAAATAGTGCCGAACCGCCCGATACCAGCGATAGTTCATCACTGCATCGAAGACTTCGCCGTTCACAAAAGGTGCGGGATCCAGCAATTTGTCTGGGTATTCCTCCCACCAAATCTCTCCGACCAGATACGCTTCTGGATTCACCCTCCGTACCACTTCCCGGTAGTCCCGCCAAAATCCCAAGCCTACCTCTCCCGCCACATCCAAGCGAAAGCCATCGATCCCATCTTCAGGATCGCCATCCCCATTCGGATCCAGCCAGCGTTTGCTGATTGCGAAAATGTGTTGCTTGACTGATTCACTGGCAAAATTGCTTTCATATGCCTGCACCGCTCCCTCTGGCGGATGCTGGGTTTCTTTGATTTCAGGTAAGGAAGCGATGCCAATCCACCCCTGATAGTCAAATTCATCCTCAGGAGTGGCCGGATCATCATATGTGTGCACCTCAAACCAGTCAGCATACGGGGAAGCCGCCCCTTTTTCCCTCACATCTTGTAGCGCCCAGTTTTTATGTCCCATGTGGTTCCAGGAATAATCCAGGATGACCCGAATGCCTCGCGCATGACAAGCCGCCACCACCTCTACAAATAAGCTGTCTGCTCCTGTCATCCGCCAGGTAGCTGGATCAATGGGATCTTCTTCTGCTATGAGGCGGGCATCTCGTTCTGGGCTGGGACCAAAGTTGCGGTCGATGTGCCGCCAATGCCGTGGATCGTATTTGTGAAGCGAAGGCGCGTCGTTCAGGGGGTTGAAATAAATGGCGGTGATCCCCAGTGAATCCAGGTAGGGCAATTGGTCCAGGACGCCCTGAAGATCGCCCCCGTAGCGCCGCAGTTGAGTCAGTTGGTTGAAATTGTTCAGCGGATTGCCGCTGTCATCTTCTTTGCCTACGACTTCG
>JBCCCJ010000526.1:0-4953 GCA_039033615.1 Bacteroidota bacterium | reverse complement strand
GTTAAGTACGTATTTTCAGACTTGGATATGTATTTCTCTCAAGGCGTATGTCCTACAGGGAGGTGGCAGTATCCATTGAGCCCCATATGACTTGCTACCATTGACCTTGTGGTTCCGATCAGGCAGTCCCATGGCGCAGAAAGAATTCTGGTGAACAAGCTCTGTGTGTTTTTATTATCCGAATAAATGAACTAATTTATCTGGGCATAGGGTCACAATTCATCATTTTCCACAAAAAGTCTTCTGCAGAGATTTTCTTTGTTGAGACCTCGCTAACTGACTAGTAAAAAACGGCACTTTACTATTCAGAACACAGCGTTGACATCCTCCTTGTTGGAGGCTTACCCCGTAATGTGGAACTTGGGAAGGTTCAGTATAAGGTAATTAACTTTCAGTACATCATATCCCATTGCAATCCTGTAGATCCATTCCGTTGTATGCAATCTGTTTGTTAGGACTGATTTGCTATTCTTGTCAGCAGGACAGGAGAGGTGAATTCATAGCGCAGGAAGTTGAGGGCTTACCACAGATTGAAACACAATTCATAGATTCAGTTCTTACCGTCCTCGATGGGGCATATTCTCCCAAGGAAAAGGTATGGTTAGCACTTTACTTGACAGAGCAATTGTGTGAAATTTCCCCTTCCCAAGCCTTGGAATATGCACATTTTGCCAACCGAGAAGCTGTACGTATGCGGGCTTCTCACCTGCGTGCTGAAAGTTTGTATTGGCAAGCTTTGCTCAAAAAACGCAATCACTTATTTGGGGAAACCATTGAAGATCCACTGGCCGATGTCATGATATGCGAGGATATTTTTGAGCAGGAAGGAAATGTGCTTTGGCAAGCAAGGGCGAATAATCTAATTGGAATCCTGTACGAGGCTTCTGATTCCATAGGACTGGCCCTTCATCATCAACAGGAGGCCTTAAAGTTGTTAGAAGCAGATTTTGCATCCCCTAGTAGGGACCGTGAACTAGTTAGGGGGGAAGTGTATCACGATTTGGCGATACTCACAGTTAACACTGATACTTCCCGAGCCTGGAGTTATCTAAGAACAGCCAGAGATATATATCAGGCAGTACATGCTCCGATCGCTATGGCTCGACTTGATGTAGATGAAGGCATCTGGTATCTAGACAGCGGGAGGTATGAGCAAGCCAATGCTTCTTTTCAAAAGGCCCTAGATTTTGGGAGAATCAATCAAAATCAGGACCTCAAAGTGCTAGCGCTGGAAAAACTGAGTTACCTCAGGCGAAAGCAATATGAGCAACTTGCGGACCATGAAGTATTCAAGGAAGGCCTTTTTGAGGAAGGGGTACAATTTGGGCAAGAACTGCTCCAGATTCTGCCAGAAAGTCAATTCAGAGCCTACATCAAACTCGCCAAGCTGTATCATATTCGGGAATATTATTCTGAGAATGCCCAAGATGCTGATTCCGCCTTCAAGTACTATCGGGAAGCATATTATTCCGCCAGTAAGGAAGCTGAGGAAGGAACCATGGCCGAGGCCCAAGAGAATATGGGGCGCCTTTGCATTGATTCTACCGCGCCCTGTCATGAATGGTACCTTGAAAAATTTCCCCAAGTTCAATTGACTCGCTTCAATCAAGTACTCAACACCAATCGTCAATCTCAAAATGTGGCTTCTAAGCGACTACGAGATTATGAATTAACTGTGGCAGATCAGACTGCCAAGAGATCCAGAGGCTTCCTCATTTCAGGCTTTGCTGCAGGAATTTTGCTATTAAGCCTGGCTTTTCTTGTCTTGATGTATAAAGCGCGTACCCAGGAACTCAATGCTCGCTTGGAGGCGCTAAGGTCCCAAATCAATCCTCATTTTGTTTCTAATACCATCAACGCCATAGAAGGTCTGGTCATCAGAGGAAACAAGGAAGTGGCGTCCGAATATTTGGCTGACTTTGCCGCTTTGAGTCGCAGAATTTTGTATGGCTCTCGCGAAGGGGGACACAGTCTTGTGAGAGAAATCGACATGCTAGAAAAATACCTGCGATTATTGAAGCTGCGGTTTGAGGATAAGTTCAATTATGAAATTGACGTTGCACCCAGCCTAGCTAAAGATATTGTCCAAATGCCAGCCATGATGGTCCAACCCTTTGTCGAAAATGCTTTTTTCCATGGCATCAACCCAAAACCTGAAGGAGGGGTGATCAACATTCGATTCATACGGGTCAAAACCCACCTATTGATTGAAATAGAAGATGATGGAATTGGCCGGGAAAATGCGAAACGCATTAAGCAAAAATCAATTGTCCATGAAAAGTCTCATGGCATGGCAATTACGAGAGAACGGATCGAAAGCATCAATAAATCTCGCAAAACGAAATTGACGATTCTTGATAAAGGAACGCCAGATGCTCCACTTGGTACACTGGTAAAAATTCTGATCCCCTACCAGACCGTTTCAAAATAAGACCTTCCAAAGAGAAATCATTTCCATGAAAATATTTAGAGCCATCATAGTTGAGGACGAACCTTCTGGGATGAAGAACCTTAGATATAAATTAGAGGAATACTGCCCGGAAATAAAGGTGATTGCCGAGTCTCCAACCGCCAAAAAGGCGGTGGAACATATCAAGAAGTATAAACCAGATGTGGTATTCCTGGACGTACAACTAGATCAGGGTACGGGGTTTGACGTGTTGGAGGCGATTCCTTTTACGGCATTTGAAATCATCATTACCACTTCTTATGAGGATTATGCAATCAAGGCCATCAAAAAACAGGTCTTAGATTATTTGGACAAACCCATCAAAGTTGCCGACTTGCAATCGGCCGTCAGGAAATTGGTTGAGAAAAAAAGTGCGCACGCTCTTCCTCCTCGAAAAATCAGTCTGCCTGTCGCTTCCGGAGAAAAATTTGTAAACCCAGAAGACATCCTCTATCTGGAAGCTCAAAATACACGTTCACAAGCTATCCTTTTCCCTGATGATTCAAATCAGAGTAGTATCATGCCAATTGAGTTGACCCGCCTGCTTGGAGATATGGAACATCAGTTAAGTCGATATGGGTTTTGCCGACCCAGCAAGAGTTTTCTGGTTAATCTCATCAACGTTAAAGAATATATCAGAAAGGATGGCGGATGGATTGTCATGAAAAATGGCAAAGCCATCAACATCTCCAATCGTTACAAGGACTCCTTTCATATTTGTCGCAATAATTGGCTCATGCAGAGCTAATCACCTACCCTTTCTTTACTCCTCACATCTCAATCAACAATTTCATGGAAAACGGATTTAATCAAGGATACGCCCTTCTCATTGGGGTAAGCGATCAAGGAGACCCCAGTTTGACCAAGTATCAACTTCCCCAAGTCGAAAATGATGTCAAAGCACTCAAGAAGGTACTGCTAGACCCTAGCTTATGCGGATATCTGAATGAAAATGTTACGGTATTGCTGGGCAAGGACGCCACCAAGCAAAATATCATAAATGAAATGGGCAACCTCCTCACCAAACTTTCTGAGAGCAATGAACCAGACGTAACGGTTTTGATTTACTTCTCTGGACATGGCTTTCTCCACCCGACAGACATTGAGGCCGGATTTCGATTGATTCCATACGACGCCGCCAGCCCCAGGAATCCAATCAAATTCAAAAACAGCACGATTGCAGATCAAGAATGGGCCGAAATCGTAGCTGAAATTCAGCCGGAAAGATTGCTTCTGATCATGGACTGTTGCCATGCCGGAGCTACTCAAGCAAAAGACGGATCTGAAAATGAATCTACGCCCCCACCCCCTCCGACTGATGAGGAAAAGAAGAAAAAAGAAAAGCCTACCGATGAAAAAGCACAGCCAGCTGGTTCAAAACCGATTCCAATTCTTCCTCCAGGCTCACCTATGCGCTGGGACAAACTCAAAGGAGGTAATGCCAGAGTCGTCTTACAGTCCTGCCAAGACCATCAACAGTCCTGGATTAAAGGCAACATGAGTATATTCACGCAGCACTTGATAGAAGGATTGATGGGGCATGGTCACTCAGGGTCAGAAGACCAAACGACCGTCAGCGTTTTATCTCTCATGGAATATCTTTCCCAAAAAGTCCCAGCTACCGCCAAATCTATTGGCCAGGAGCAACATCCATTTCATACCTACAATGGAGGAACTTTCCCCATTGCCCTATTAGCCGGCGGGAAAGGGCTAGGTGGTCAACAGCCCCCAACCATTGAGGAAAAAATTGGGGAGCTTCCTGCCATCCAAATCGGCAACATCAATACTGCCAATATCCAAGGAGATAGCAATATCCTTATCCAGGACGCAAACAATTCGAATATTTCGATCAATCAGGGGAAGTGAATGATGTGCTTTTCGATGTTCAATTGGTGCGTACATCTATTTGGCCTGGGAAAGCAACAGCAATTCGAATGTTACACTTTTGGCATTCCGTTTTGAGCGGTTCATAATTGCCCAATCGCAGGTTGGGGATACTTAGAGCCATTTTCCTCAATGTATAGGTGGGTGAAAATGCAAATTAGAATAGTCGACAGAAATCCTCTTCTACTCCTATTGATGAATATGAATCTCGCTGCCTGATACCCCCTGAATAACAATATTCCCATCTCCATTGATGATTGTTTGATTGGTGGCGTCTTGATTGGTTGAATCGGTAGGTATTTCCACGTCTTCCAGTAACCCCAACAGTGATTGAACAATCCTCATCTTCTCTATATTGGCATTGCTATTTGAGATAACACCAGAAATCTCGCTATCACGAAGCATGTTCCAGCGTGCCGTCAGAAGAATGAGAGTTTCCTCAATGTAAGAATCTTGATTATTCTGGACGAATAATTTCAGAGCCTTCTTAATATCGCCTTTTTGAGCGGATTCCGTAACCTCTGTTGTCCAACTGGCCATGATGTGAAATTGAGTAAGAAGTAAGAATGATTGATAATTCTAAGTAACGAAAATTCTCTTTCAGGAGGAAGTGTTTTGAC
>JBCCCJ010000525.1:0-4955 GCA_039033615.1 Bacteroidota bacterium | reverse complement strand
GTCGTTCGGAGGTCATTTTCTTGCCTTCAGAATTCACCGATAAACCAATTCAACATGAACGCTTTCAACCAATCCTTCCACCAATTATTGACCTTCGCCTTTGGGATCATCCTACTTGTTAGCAGTAGCAGTTGCTATGTGATGTACGACTTAGTAGAAATGGGCCTCAAAGGCGATAATGAATCCTTTGAGATTCAGGATCAGGCTCATTTCTCTGGCGAACAATCCGTCTCCCATTACAAAGACGTACTCGACGCCGTGGGACAAGAACTCAACTTTCGAGTTACTTCAGAAAGCCCCGAAGGATTCATCTGGATTGCCCAGAAATCTTCGCAGACGGATCGCTATTTCTTAGGAAAACATCAAGGGACCGCGATTGCCGCCTATATCCAACCTGCTGTAGGGGAAGATTATCAGCTCATTCCTGGGAAAAAGACCTTGCACATGACCCTATCTGCTTCCGGGAATTACCATTCGGTCAGCCGGGAGCAACTCAAACCTCTTTTCGAAGAAGTCGAACAACGCTTCCTCGCCAAACTCTAAGACCATGTGTAGGACGCTAATTTTCTCGGAAATTCCCCCGCTTTGAGAACCTGAACCGCGCACTTTCTCCTCAAAATAGCTCGCTATTCTTCGTCGAAATTGCTTGTCAGAACCTCAAATCAGAACATTTCTTTAGCAAATTTTCTATCCCAAACATGGTCTAACTCAGGTTTCTGACCAGTCCCGGGCCAATAGGCCGTGATTTCCACCAGAGACGCGGTGGGCCTGGGACGCTTTTTCTCTATCATCAACCAATTTATCATGAAATCCACTATTTTCTCTCTGTTTCTCTTGGCTATGCTGAGCGCTGCCTCCCTGCAAGCCACCATCTTTCGCATCAACAACCAAACTGGTACCCCCGGCGGCGCCAATGGGGTGTACAGCAACCCCCAAGAAGCCCATGATGATGCCTTCACCGGCGATACTTTGCTGTATGAGGGCAGTTCGGATGAATACAATTCTACGCTGACTGTCACCAAGCAATTGGTCATCACGGGACCGGGCTACTTTCAAGATGAAAATCCTGCTACGAATGTCTTTCCCGCTCAGGTACGGCGGATCGACTTGAATCGTGCCTTTGGCGGAGATGCTACTACCGGAGCAGCCGGGACGATCATCCAAGGACTAGATATGGGTGCTAATACCTTCAATAGCATTGATATCAACGTCAGCAATGTCATCATCCGCAAAAATCGCCTGGTAGAAGTAGATTTTTTTTGGTCAAGTGGGCAGACCGCTAATAACCCCACGAATACGATCATTTCTCAAAACTATTTCACGGCTCCGAATACATCCACTTCGCACATTGATGTTACCTTCAATGGCATTATTCAAGGCGCGATGTTCCGCAACAACATCTTCGAAGGGGAGGTAGAGATTCCAGAATTCTCCTTTGCTCACTTCTTCCACAACATTCTGCTCAGCCAGGAATTCACCATTGAGAACCTGCTCGGCACGGTGCGCAACAATGTCTTTTTTTCGGTCAATCCGAACTACAACCTCAGCGCGGATTCCATCACCCACAACATCAGCATGGGTTCAGGGTTACCTGTAGGAAATAGCAATATCCTCAACGCTACCCCCGGGACGGTATTCGTGCTCAACTCTCCGGTGAATGGCTCCGATGGTCAGTATCGACTGACCCCTAGTTCCCTGGCCTTGGGAACTGGCTTCAACGGTGCAGACATCGGCCCTTATGGTGGCATCACAGCTTATGTGCAGTACGGCTATGGCGAGCAGCCTGTGATTTGGACCCTCAGCACCGATGGCAGTGTCAATCCCGGCCAACCCCTGGGCGTTTCGGTCCAAGCCATCTCAGAAAATTGACCCGTATCCATTTATCGGGGGGCTGGTAGCAGTCCCAGGATTGCTGCCGCCCTGCTTTTCTTTTTCTCACTTATCAAAAACACTTTCTCATGAAATCTTCTCTCTCTTTTCCCCTGCTCCTGATCTTAACCATTCCTACCTTGTTCCTGCAAATGGCTTGTCAGCGCGAAACCGTGGTCTCTGCCATTGATGTGGCCACCACTGGTCCCATCACCTATGACTTCGAGGAAGATCGTCGCTTTGAATGTGAAGAACCCTATGACTACGAGGGGATCCTCTTCACCGTCGTGAAAAATACCTTGCCTGATTGCGAAGATTGGGAAGACTTCGATTGCACCTTCGTGCAAGCCTATGATTCGCTGGAGCTCAAGCCTTTTGTGTGGAATGGTTCAGTGATGAAGATTGACCTGACCCAACTGACCGGCTATTCGGAGATCGAATTGGAAGTAGGCAACTTTTGTGGGGTCAGGGACTGCTTTGGCATTGGCTTCTTCAACGATGCGGACGAGTTATTGCAAAAGGAACCGATGGCTCCCTGGGATGAGACCTATGACTTCACCGACTTGCCGGAGGACTTGGCCTATCTCGCCATTCCGGGTTGTGAGACGAAAATTTCCCGCCTGACCGTCAAATGATCCATTTCCTCACCTATCAATCAATCTTGCCATGAAATATTCATTTCTCCTGTTGGCTTTGCTTGGGATTCAGTTCCTCGCTGCTCAGCCCAAACCCATCCTTGCCGCAGAATACTTCTTTGACAATGTCGATCCTGGCTACGGCAACGCCACCCCCATTCCGGTGCCCAATCCGGCAGAGTTCCTGGACCTCGTGTTTGACGTGCCCACTGCGGGTCTTACCCCCGGCATGCACCAAATTGACATTCGAGTCAAGCGCGACTCTGCTTGGTCGGGTGCCCACCGTCGCTTCTTCTTTGTGAAGGATTTAGGTCGTGATACCACCGATGCGCCAGCCATCGTTGCGGTGGAGTATTTTTTCGGGGACGTGGACCCAGGCTTTGGACAGGGGCAACTCCTCCCCGTTTCTCAGCCCGGAACGCAGATCGACCTGATCGGACAGCTCAACTTGAGTGGCTTTTCGCCGGGCTTTCACCTGATTTCCTTTCGGGCGCAAAATGCGCAGCAGGTATGGTCAGAAACCCTTCGCCGATTCTTTTTCATTCCTGATACCGTTTCGACCTATCGGCTGGACCGCCTGAGCTATGAAGTGCAACAAAACGGAACCACGCTCAGCACCGGGACCGTACCCATCTCCCCCCAGCAATATGCCGTATCCTTGCAATTTGACGTGAGTACAGCAGGCTTGGCCCCAGGTTTCTACGACCTCTGCGTGATTGCGGTAGATGAAGCCAACCGGGAAAGTGCCGCTGCCTGTCGGGTGTTTCAGGTCAGCGGTGGTAGCACCGCCATCGATGCAGCCTCTACTACTGATCTGCGGATATTTCCCTCCCCGACGGCTGGTCCTCTGCGTATCCAAGCCGATCATCGACCCATCCTGAGTTACCTACTCAGCGACGCCAGTGGTCGGGTGCTGAAACGGGCCATTCTCTCCGGAGCGAGCGTACATGCCGACTTGGATCTGAGCGCATTGCCCGCGGGTACCTACTACCTCGCAGTCGAACAAGCTGGGACCGTGCGGGTCTCTGCCGTTGTCAAGCGATAAGGCTTTCTTCATTTTTCTCACCTTTCATCTTTCTCACAAATGAAATCCACCATCCACCTACTTCTTTTGCTTCTCTTGGGCGGATTGCCCGCCTTGCTTCCTGCCCAATTGACCATTCGCTCTACGCTCGGCGTCAGCATGGTCTCCCAATCCATCGACTGGGGGTACGAAGACCCCGAAGATTTTGGCTTTGCGGTCCGACCCCGTCGCAGCCTGGAGTTGGGGGGGAGCCTCAGCTACCGCCTACCCGGCCTGGAGATGTTAGAACTTCAGTTGGGGGCCTTGCTCCACAATCGGGGCAGTTCTCTAGTACAGAGACGGGCATTTCGAGAAGCGGGAGAAATGATCAAAGTGCAAACTCGTCTTACGTATGTGGAAGTACCTATGGGAATTCGTTTGCAGCCGCTCCCTCAGTTTCCAATGACCCTGGAAAGTGGGTTTGCCTTCGCACTAGGATTTGACGGTTCCATGAAAAGCACGGTAACCATCAGCGGAGAACGACACACGGAGGACCTGGGCAACCCTTTTTCCCTGGGGGAATATGGCCGCCTCGATGTGCGTCTCTATGTAGGAGGAGCGATCCGGCTTCCCAAGCAATCCGGAGAAATTGGGGGTAGAATCAACTTGGGAGCGGCCAACATTTTCTTGTTGCCTCGACATCGAGCCCACAATCACGCGATCACGCTGTTTTTTCACTGGCCCTTGGAAATGAAGATTTGATTGCGTGAACGATCAGAAATTTCTTATCTTCGAAACCTTCCTCACTCAGATATTTTTTGGATTCTTCCCTGATTCTTTGACCTATACTTTTGGTATTGGGAAGGCACCTAGCTGTACGTGTTAATTGAACCAGAGAATCAGGGAGGAGGATTCATTGACCCCATCTTTTTGACGATCTAAATTCCGATTGATATGAAGTCACAATGTTGGCTCATTCTTGGGAGCTGTTTGCTCCTGGCTTGCCAATTATCGCGCCCTACGGGCACCTATGTCTGTCAGCCTAGCACCGACCGCACGGGCTACATCAATGAGCAGGTCGTATTTGTCATCCTCAAACAAAAAGAATCCCAATGGTAGAGCAAATCAGGTCCGTCTCTTCCTGCTTGATTGTGTGCTTCTTGATTCTGCTTCCTTTGGGGAGTTGGGCACAGGAAATTGACCAACTCCGGCAGAAATACAAACAAGCAGAGAACTACGAGGCCAAACTTGAAGGGCAGCGACGCTTGGCGATTGCCTTTCAAAAAGCCCACCAAGCCGACAGTTCTGCGGCATATCTAGCTGGCTACCGAGCATTGGCCGAAAGTCAAAAAGACACGATCGCCCTCAATCGTCATCACTACCTCTCCGCCAATTTTGCTTATCATGCTGGAGATGTACTACGGGCCGTGGAATTATTGAACCAAGCC
>JBCCCJ010000524.1:0-4964 GCA_039033615.1 Bacteroidota bacterium | reverse complement strand
AGGTGAGGTGGCTATTCGTGAAATCTGTGCAATTCGTGGCTTATAATAAAAGAAGCTGCGAAAAGCTAGCCACGAAT
The DNA here is from genome assembly GCA_039033615.1 of Bacteroidota bacterium. Lineage (GTDB taxonomy): Bacteria > Bacteroidota > Bacteroidia > J057 > J057 > JBCCCJ01. The sequence continues at coordinate 4,887 of JBCCCJ010000524.1, read as the reverse complement.
GGACGAATGAGCCGAAAAAAGGGTAGGGGAGGTGTCTATTCGTGAAATCTGGGTAATTCGTTGCTCCACCGAGGAAGCTGTGAAAAGCTAGCCACGAATGGACGAATGAGCCGAAAAGAGGTAGGGGAGGCGGCTATTCTTGAAATCTGTGCAATTCTTGGCTCCACTGAGGAAGTTGTGAAAAGCTAGCCACGAATGAGCCGAAAAGAGGCAGGTGAGAACCCCATTCGTGAAATCTGGGTAATTCTTGGCTCCACTGAGGAAGCTGCGAAAAGCTAGCCACGAAAGAGGCGAAAAGAGGCAGGGGAGAACCCCATTCGTGAGATTTGTGCCATTCGTGGCAGAAAAAATCGAAGAGCCGCAGCAGAAGATTTTCAGATCTTTTGAAACCAAGTGGAGGAAAAATCAGTTAGTACTTTCATACTCAATTCCCACCTGGAAAGGGGAGTTGTCAATCAGGAATCACCTTCATTGTTCACCTTTACCCATTTGCATGGGCACCTATTCCTTGATTCACTCCCGTTTTGTCCTGCTGTTGATCGGACTCTTACTGGGTATTTTCCCTCTTCTGGGTCAAACGGTCTCTCCAGATCACGCATCTGCTACTCCCACTCGCTGGGTAGAGGATCTGCCCATTTTCGAGACCTTCGAGGAATTTTCTCCCTTGCTGTCCCAAGCCAATGACACCACCTACGTGGTGAATTTCTGGGCGACATGGTGCAAGCCCTGTGTGGCAGAATTGCCCTATTTCGAAGCCTTTCACGCCCAGGCTGCCGACCAGCCCGTCAAGGTTCTCCTGGTCAGCCTGGATTTTCCCAAACAAATCGAGACCACCTTGCTTTCCTTTGTGAAGCGCAAGGAATTGCAATCCGAGGTGATCGTGCTGCTAGATGGCAAATACAATCAGTGGATCGATCAGGTATCTCCTGATTGGTCGGGGGCCATTCCCGCCACCCTCGTATTTCGCAATCAGTCCCACATTTTCCGGGAAGGCTCCTTTGAGTCGGTGGAAGACCTGCAAAACTTTGTTCATTCTTTGCCTTAATGTTTATCTGTAACCGATCAATGATCATGAAACAGTTGTCGAAAGCTACCTTGGTATTGTTGTGTATGGCCGCACCCGTTTTGGCCTTGATGGGGATCCAACCCACCGATTCACCCATTCCGCCTGCACCAACTGGCCTGGCCATTGGAGAGCAAGCGCCTGATTTTGAACTGACCAATGTCGATGGGCAGACCTATTCGCTGGCGACCATCCAAGATGCCAATGGACAGGCGCCCAAGGGCTATATCGTGATTTTTACCTGTAACACCTGCCCCTACGCCATCGCCAATGAGCAGCGGATCATCGAACTGCACAATACCTACGCCGCTCAGGGATATCCGGTAGTCGCCATCCAACCCAACGATCCTGATTTGAAGCCCGGGGATAGCTTCGAAGCCATGCAAGCGCGGGCGGAGGAAGAAGCGTTTCCCTTCTTGTATTTACTGGACGAGGAGCAAACGGTATTTCCCGCCTATGGAGCGACTCGCACCCCAGAAGTATTCCTGCTAGACCAAGCGCGCACCTTGAAGTATCACGGAGCGATTGATGACAGCGCCCGCGATGCAGAAGGGGTAGAAGAGAAATTTTTGGAAAACGCCATTCAAGCACTGGAGGAAGGAACTGAGCCTTCTCCTGCGAATACCAAAGCCATCGGTTGCGGCATCAAAGCTTCCTGATTTTCCTACTAGGCAAAAATCTTCTTGGAGCATTATTGACGTAGTCTTCAACACCACGGTGGGTTGGCCACGAAGCCCGAGGAAGGGGGGCCGGATTGCGAGTTGGGCTGGGGCTTCGACAGTTTTTTGCCTACTTTTTTGCTGTCAAAAAAGTAGGTCCCGCTGAAGGCGATACCCGGTTTGGATTTCGCGAAGTCCAGGTAGGTATGGAAAATGTCCAGCGGTGCTCCTTCTACTTTTCATCGAGATTGATTCCCCATTGATATGAAATCCTTTTTACCACTTTTCCTCCTCCTTTTTGGCCTGGCTATTACTGGCTCTTTGTTTGGACAGGAACGATCTTTCACCGTCGAAGGTCAGGTCTTGGACCAGCAAACTGGCGATCCGGTGGAATATGCGACCATCTTGGTGTCGGACAGCTCACAGGGCCTGCAAATCGCAGGCACAACGACGGACGATCAGGGGCGTTTTTCACTTGCGGTATCCGGCACCAACCTCCAGTTGGAAATTCGCTTCATCGGCTTCGAGTCGATTCAAGTGCCGATCGCTGAGGATGCGACGGGGAAGCTTTCCCTCGGAAGTTTGCAATTGGTCGCCACTTCCACCACGCTAGATGAGGTGGTCATCGCTGGAGAAACGTCCACCACGGAATTTCGCCTCGACAAGCGCATTTTCAACGTCGGCAAAGACCTGAGCAGTACCGGGGCCAGCGCGTTGGAAGTCCTGAACAATGTGCCTTCAGTCAATGTCAACATCGAAGGGGCGATCAGTTTGCGGGGGAGTCAAGGTGTACAAATTCTCATCAATGGGAAACCCTCGGTGCTGGCGACCGATGAGGGCAACGCTTTGGGGACCATCACCGCTGACATGATGGAGCGGGTGGAGGTCATCACCAATCCTTCCGCCAAATACGAAGCGGAAGGGACCACGGGCATCATCAACATTGTCCTGAAAAAAGATGAACGGCGGGGCATCAATGGCTCCGCGACCTTGAATACCGGATGGCCGCATAACCATAGTTTTGGTTTGAGCATGAATCGCCGCACGGAGAAGTTCAATCTCTTTACGCAGTTGGGCGCTGGATTCCGGGAATTGCCGAATTGGATAGAAACGGAAAACCGCAACCTGACGACTGGAGAAGCGGTGCTGGCAGATGGCAAAGAATTCCGCAATGAGAACTTCTACAACGTGGTGCTGGGCACGGATTACTACCTCAATGAGTACAACGTCTTTACCCTCTCGGGAAACTTTGCCTTGGAATTGGGGGATCAACCTTCTGAATTGCTGTATCAATCCTTGGATGGAAATGGCAATTTGATCGCAGAATGGGCGCGCTCCGAAACGACCGAGGCGATCAATCCCAAGTATCAGTATGAGTTCCAGTATAAGAAGGACTTTCGCGATAATAAGGAGCACAACCTGCTCTTCAGTGCCTTGGGGAACTTCTTTGGGAAGGATCAGTCTTCGGAGTTTTTCAATGAAACGGCGCTGGGGAAAGCGCCCTTTGGCGATCAGCGGAGCCGAACCGACTTTCAGGAGGCTCGCTACACCTTCCAACTGGATTATACCAAACCCTTTACTGACAAAATCACCATCGAGACCGGATCGCAGTACGTGATCAACGATGTCAGCAACGATTTTGAATTTCAGGAATGGATCGAAGAAGCCTGGGTAGCCAGTCCGGGCTTGACCAATACCTTCGAATACCATCAAAACGTCTTGGGCGTTTATGGGACTGGGGCCTACGAAGGCGAAAAATGGGGCGTGAAAGGCGGGCTGCGTTTGGAGAATACCGATCTGCGGACCTTGCTGGTACAGACGGGCGAGCGCAACGAACAGAATTTCAACAACTGGTTTCCGAGCTTTCACAGCTCCTACAAAGTCAGCGACCGCTTCTCTTTGCAAGCAGGTTACTCTCGCCGGATTCGTCGCCCTCGTTTGTGGGATTTGAACCCCTTCTTCAACATCCGCAACAACTTCAGCGTACGAGCGGGCAACCCAGACTTGCTGCCAGAATTCACCGATTCCTACGAACTGACCAGCATTGTGCTCTTCAAAGATATCTCCTTCAACCTGGGCGTGTACCAGCGCTTCACCACCGAGGTGATCGAGCGCTTCACCACTTTCGAAGAAGGCATCGCCACCACCACGCCTTACAACATCGGCACGAATCGCGCCACCGGAGCGGAATTCAACGCCAAGTACAGCCCGACGAAATGGATGTCCCTCAACGGGGATTTCAACTACCTCTACTTCTCCCGCAAAGGCAGTTTCAACAATACGCCCTTCGACTTTGCCTCCGATCAGTGGTTCGGCAAACTCACCGCCAAATTCAAATTTGCTTATGACCTGGACTTCGAAGCGACCGGCCATTATGAATCCCGGCTGATCACCGTCCAAGGCGAGCAAGCGGATAACCTCTTCCTTGATCTCGGCCTCCGCAAAAAAATCCTCAAAGGCCGGGGCGTGATCAACTTCAGCGTCAGAGACCTCTTTGCTTCGCGGGTAAGCATCCGCGAGACCTTTCAGCAGGATTTCTACCAATTCAGCCGCAGGCAGCGGGGGCGCTTCATCACCATGGGCTTCAGCTATGGCTTCGGTAAAGGAGAAGCGATGGAGTTTTCAGGCAGAAAGCGGTTTTAGTACCCCACTTGACAAAAGTCGAAATTTCTCCTCATGACGAAGTTTTCACCACCACGGCGGGTTGGCCACGAAGCCCGAGGTGTTGGGGCGGCAATGAGCGTTGCATGGGGCTTCGACGGTTTTTTGGCTACTTTTTTGCCGACAAAAAAGTAGCTCCCGCTGAAGGCGACGTCATGCTTGGCCAACAGAAAATCTAGGGGAATTCAAGAAATATCCAGTGGTGTGAGAGTTTCGTGAATTAGCGAAGATAGGAGTAGCAGGAGGCAGAACCAATTCGCAGGCAATGGCCTTCAGAAAGAGGTCATTGCCTGCGATCATTTTTAATTCGCTCTGAATTGCGCGTAATTCGCCCGGATTACCATACTCTGTTTCTATGAGCACCCAAAAAAACATGCGGGTCATTCACCGCTACCTTGGCTTTTTTCTGACCGGAATCATGGCCGTTTTTGCCCGCAGTGGCGTCGTCCTCATTTTTCGGTATACGGATTTTATCAAGCAGGAAAAATTTGTGGAAAAGACTGT